>JADLHI010000162.1 GCA_020848895.1 Hyphomonadaceae bacterium | reverse complement strand
TCGGTCAGGATCTCACCGAACAGGGCACGCTGGCGATGCTCTTCGCGATGATCATGATCACGGCCTACATCATGCTGCGCTTTCAGTGGAAGTTTGCGCTGGGCGCCATTCTGGCGACGGTGCATGATCCGATCGTCACGCTGGGCTTTTTTGCGCTGACCGGCCTCACTTTTGACCTGTCCGTGCTCGCGGCGATGCTGGCGATCGTCGGCTATTCCGTCAACGATACGATCGTTGTCTTCGACCGGATTCGCGAGAACTTCCGCAAGATCCGTCGTGGCGATGCGGAAGAGATCATGAACATTTCGGTCAACGAAACGCTGAGTCGCACGATCATGACCAGCTTTCTGACCATGCTGATGGTGCTGGCCATGCTGTTCTTCGGTGGCGAGACGCTGCGCGGTTTTTCCAGTGCGTTGACTGTCGGAATCGTCGTCGGTACCTACTCATCGATTTTCATCGCCAGTGCGCTCGCGCTGGCGCTGAAGGCAACTGCAGCGGATCTGATGCCACCAAAACCCGGCAAAGGCGAGGGCGAAGGCGAAGTCGACTCGATGCCCTGATTGTGTGCGCCCTGGTGTTCAGGACGGCCGATGGCGATCCGTGTCGGCCGCGGTGCAAGGTCGCCCTCTCAGGCTGGTCCAGAGTCGGCGTTCAGGTGTGGCGTGAACAGCTCGCGCAGCGCATCGTGAATCTTCAGATTGCCGGCCAGTACATTGCCACTGTCCAGATGTGAGCCGTTGCCGGTCAGACTGCTGACGACGCCACCGGCCTCCTGGATCATCAGTGTGCCCGCGGCCACATCCCAGATCTCCAGGCCGAATTCAAAGAAGCCGTCCAGCCGGCCGGCTGCCAGGTAGCAGAGGTCGAGCGCGGCCGAGCCGGGGCGACGTACGCCGGCCGTGTTTTCCATGACGCTGCCGAGCATGCCCAGGTAGGTTTTCATCCAGCGGGTATTGGCGCGATAGGGGAAACCGGTGCCGATCAGGGTGCCTTCGAGTTCGCGCCGTTCACTGACCCGGATGCGCTTGCCGTCGAGCTGGGCACCACGTCCGCGCATGGTGGTGTAAAGCTCCTGGCGGCAGGGGTCGTAGACCACGCCCACCTCCAGTACATCGCGTTTGCGCAGCGCAATCGACACGGAAAAAGTCGGGAAGCCATGTAAAAAGTTGGTTGTGCCGTCGAGCGGATCGACGATCCAACGGTTTGTCTTGTCCGTGCCCTCAACGACGCCGCGCTCTTCCATGACGAAGCCGTAGCCGGGTCGGCCCTTCGAAAGCTCCTCGAACAAGGTCTTCTCGGCCTTGATATCGGCGGAGGTGACAAAATCGCTCGGGCCTTTGCGCGAGACTTGCAGGTTTTCGACCTCGCCGAAATCACGCGACATCGGGCGCGCCGCTTTACGCGCAGCGGCGATCATCACGTTCATCAGGGCGGAAGCTTGCGGCATGGGCCGGGGTGCTAGCAGGGGGCGCCCGCAGCGGCAAGGCCGGGCGCTGCCTTGGGGAACGCGTTAACGCCGCAAAATCGCGCGTGCGGCATGAACGCCGGTAGCGAAGCAGGCTTGCAGGAGGTAGCCGCCGGTCGGCGCTTCCCAATCGAGCATTTCGCCAGCCACGTAGGTGTTGGGAACGGCGCGCAGTTGCAGGTTTTCGTCGACAGCGCTCCAGCTCACGCCCCCCGCGGTGGAGATGGCCCGCTCGATGCCACGCGAGGCCGTAAGCGTGATCGGCAAGGCTTTGATGCGTGCGGCGAGCGCTGAAGGCTCGCGTGGCGGTGCGCCGCCTTCGTGCAGCAGGCTAATGGCCAGCGGCGTGAGGCCGAGGCTCTTGCGTAGTGTAGAGGAGAGCGTATCGCCCGGTTTTGCGTGCGCGAGTTTCTCCGCAATGTCGCGTTGCGTGAGCGCGGGGCGCAGATCGATGGAGATTTGCACCGGCACGCGATCGCGCAGCTGTGCGGACAACGCGTAGATCGCGCCGCCTTCCAGGCCATAGCTCGTGATCATCGCTTCGCCGCGTGCTTCGTGATCGCCAAGGCGAACCGCAATGGTCTTAAGCGGCTGGCCTGCGAAGCGTGAACGGAGATGTTCGCTCCAAGCCACGTTGAAGCCGACATTGCTCGGCCGGAAGGGCGCCATCTCGACACCGTGTGCGGCGAGAATTGTGCTCCATGATCCATCGGCGCCAAGCCTCGGCCAGCTTGCGCCGCCGAGTGCGAGGATTGTTGCCACCGGCTTCAGCGTTCGTGCGTCGCCATTCTGGTTGAAGCACAGCGCGCCGTCTTCGGACCAGCCGAGCCACGTGGCGCGCGTTTTGATTTCGACCCCTTGATCGGCCAGGCGCGTGAGCCAAGCGCGCAGCAGCGGCGAGGCTTTCATGGCTTTCGGAAATACACGGCCGCTGGAGCCGATGAACGTCTCAACGCCAAGACCATTGGCCCAGGTCATGAGATCGCTTGGCGTGAACGCTTCCAATATTGGCCGCAAGCGAGGCGCCGCTTCGCCGTAGCGGCCGATGAAGCGTTCGAAGTCCTCCGAATGCGTGAGATTTAGCCCGCCGCGGCCCGCCATCAGAAACTTGCGCGCAACGTTTGGCATGCGCTCGTACACGACGACGCGTTTGCCTGCGGCGCTCAATATTTCCGCCGCGATCAAACCTGCGGGGCCAGCGCCGATAATGGCGATCGGCGCATCACTCATGCAGGTGGCTGCACGCCTCGATCTTGTTGCCGTCCGGATCGCGGACGAAGGCGCCGTAATAGTCCGGGTGATATTCGGTGCGCAGGCCCGGGCGGCCATCTTCGACGCCGCCTTGTTCGATGGCGGCGAGATAGAACGCATCGACGGCGCTGCGTGAGGCTGCGTGGAACGCGACGTGGACGCCGTTACCCATGCTCGCAGGCTGGCCGTTGATCGGCAGCTGAATCCAGAAACTCGGCTTGTTCGGTTCGCCATAGCCAACGCCGACGAGTTGGCCGTTGATCTCTACCGGATAGATCGGCGCCAAACCGAGCGGCGCGAGCGCCGCATCATAGAAGGCCTTCGAGCGCTTCACGTTGGTGACGCCGACAGATACGTGATCGATGCCCATGCGCTTCTCCCTTAGCGCCAGCGCGCAAACCAGTTGAGCGTACGGTCGAGCGCAAGCTCACGCGCGGCGGCGTCATAATCGTGGCTGCCGGCGCGGCAGAAGCCGTGGCCGGCATCGTAGAGATAGAGAGGCGAGTTCGGCGCCGCTAGACGCACGCTCTCGACATTCTCCGGTGGAATCGAAGCATCGCGCGCGCCGTAATGCAGCATGACCGGCGCCTTCGGTTTGTGGTCAAGCAAGTTGGCAATGAGGCGGCCATAGAAGCAGGAGGCGGCCTTGACGCCAGTGCACTGCGCCGCCGCCATCCAGGCCGCGGCGCCGCCATAGCAAAAGCCGGTGACGTAAACCGGCTGCGGCAATGCATCGATCGCCGCTTGCATGTCGGAGACGACCTGCGGCCATGGCGATTTCATCACCGCGGCGATGCCTCTTTGAATGCCGTCCTGATCGTGACCGACGAGGAAGCCTTTCTCGACGCGGTCGAACAGGCTTGGCGCAATTGCGTGGTATCCCGCGTCTGCGAACACGCCGCATATTTCTTCTACGTGATCGGTGAGGCCGAATATTTCCTGGATCACCACAACGCCGCCGATTGGCGCGCCTTTGGGCTCTGCTGAAATGGCGCTGAGTCCGAAACCGTCGATCTTACTGGTGAGCGTGATGGTCATGGCTCTCCGTCGCACGCGCGCGCACGTTCGTCGAGAGGTTGCACAAGCTCGCGGGAAGTTGAGCGGTTTGTCACTGGCGCGCCAAAGCAACGCGGCTCATGGTCGGCGATGCAATGGGATTGCTCGGCCACGCGCAGGCGATCGCGGCATGCGCCGCAGGCCTGATCTTTGCCACAAGCGCCGCGGCCCAATGTATCGACGCGCCTGACCTTGCCGCCTACCAAACCGCCTTGCCTGAGGATTTCGCCGCGGGCGCCACGCGCACCGACCGCTTAGGCCGTGTCGTCGCGCCCGTCACAGTGAACGGGCAGGGACCATTTCGCTTTATCGTCGATACGGGCGCCAATCGCTCGGCGGTATCGGCCGATCTCGCGGGGCGCCTGGGCCTGACCTCGAACACGACCGACAACGTCCATTCGATCCACGGCGTTTCGATCGCGCCAATCGTCAACCTCAATCAGATTCAGTACGGCGACGTTTCGCTCAACGCCGAAGCCGTGCCGATGCTGACTGGCGGCGTATTGGCGGGCGAGCAAGGTCTGCTGGGCGTTGACGGGATGAGCGGGCGGCGTCTGCGCATGGATTTCGAACGCAATTGCATCGAGATCGTGCGTTCCGATCAGGCGCGCCGTTTGCGGGGATGGTCGACGATCAGAGGCGAGATGCGCTTCGGCCACCTCGTCGTCGTGCGTGGCAGCATCAACGGCATTCGCGTGCATTTGCTGATCGATACCGGCTCGGACTCGTCACTGGCGAACGTGGCCTTGCGCGATGCGATGAACGCGCGCTTGCGCCGGCGCCAACATGCAGAGCAGACGATCGCCTACACAGCGGGCCAAACCGTCGTCCTGGAACACGCGATACTGGTGCCGCGCATGATGATGGGCGAACTCGAAGTGCGGAACGTCACTGCCTATGTCGGTGACTTTCACATCTTTCAGCTCTGGGATTTGACGCGGGAGCCAACCTTGCTGCTCGGCATGGACGTGCTGTCGCAAGCGCGCGGACTGGCTATCGATTACGGGCGCGGCACGGTGCATCTGCGCATCCGCGATCATTTGCGCCTGGAAACGCGGCTGCAGAACTAACAAGCGACAGCGTGGCGGTGGTTCTAGGGCTTCTGCACAAGCGGCGTGCTTGCACCGAAGAGTCTTCCACGCTCGGTCCACAAGACCGCCAGCAATGTCGCCGCGCCCGAGGCGGCGAGGCCGATCGCGAACGGAACGGGGGTGCCGTCAAAGGCGCGCGCGATGAGCGCGCCGGCGATAGCGCCGCCGGTGGCCGTCACGGCGCCATAGATCGCCGACGCCGAACCTGCGACACGGCCCACAGGCTCCATGGCGAGCGCGTTGAAGTTCGAGGCAATGAACCCGAACATCGCAAAAGTGATCGCGAGCATCGCGGTGAAGACTGGAAAGCTCGCCCAGCCCAGTTGCGCCACAATCGCCAGCAGCAAGGCCGACGTCGTGAAGCCGAGGATCATCGTATGCGAGAGCCGGCGCATGCCGTGGCGGATAACGAGACGCGAATTGAGAAAGGTTCCTACAGAAATCGCGATGGCGATTGAGGCGAAGGCCAGCGGAAAGGCGGGGCCGAGGTTATAGACGTCGACGAACAATTGTTCCGACGAGGTGATGTAGCCGAACAGGCACGCGGTCACGAACGTGGTGGCGATCATGTAGCCGACGGTTTGGCGTTCGCGCAGCACGGCGGCATAGGCGCCGGCGATGGCCGCCGGGTTGAATGGCCTGCGGTTTTCGGGCGCCAACGTCTCTGGCAGACGCAGGAGCGCCCACCCCAGCACGATCAGCGCATAGACGAGCAGCGCGCCAAAAATCCAGCGCCAAGGCGCGACGAAGAGAATGAGCTGTCCCAGGCTCGGCGCGACGATCGGCACGATCATGAACACCGTCATCGCCATCGACATGACCTGCGCCATGCGCCGGCCCTCGGTGACATCGCGCACAACCGCCGTGGCGATCACGCGGGTCGCCGCCGCGCCGACGCCCTGTAACGCGCGCGCCGCAAGGAAGAGTTCGAAATTCGGCGCGACAACGCAGAGGATCGAGCCGGCGATGTAAATGCCCAGCGCATAGATGAGCACGCTGCGCCGCCCGAACGCGTCGGCTAAAGGGCCATAGACCAGCTGCGCCACGCCAAAGAGCGCGACATAGCACACGACGACGAGCTGGCGGTCATTGTCGTTGGCAAGCTCAAACGCCGCGCCAATCTGTGGCAACGCCGGCAGCATGATGTCGATCGCAAGCGCATTCAGCGCCGAAAGCGACGCGACCATGGCGACGAGTTCGGGTGTAGAGAGCGCGCGCGGCGGAGCTGCGCCGGTCATCGGCGCTCCTTCGGGCGCGGCACGTCCCCCGAATGCCTACGCATTGAAGCGGAAGTGCATCACGTCGCCTTCGCGGACGATATAGTCCTTGCCTTCGAGGCGCATTTTGCCGGCTTCCTTGGCGCCGCTTTCGCCTTTGAAGGTGAGGTAGTCGTCGTAGGAAATCGTCTCGGCGCGGATGAAGCCTTTTTCGAAGTCGCCGTGGATGACGCCCGCGGCTTGCGGGGCGGTCCAACCCTTCTGGATGGTCCAGGCGCGCGCTTCTTTTGGGCCGACGGTGAAGTACGTCTGCAGACCCAAGAGATCGTAGCCGGCGTGGATGAGCTTGGTGAGGCCGGGTTCTGCTAGGCCGACGGTCTCGAGAAACTCGGTTTGCTCGTCGTCGGAGAGGGCGGCGATTTCGGCTTCGAGCTGCGCGCAGATGATCACGCACGCGGCGTGCTCAAGCTTGGCGCGCTCTTGCACGCGCGCGGTGTGCGCATTGCCGCTGGCGGCGTCGTCTTCGTTGACGTTGCAGACATAGAGCACCGGCAGCGCCGTTAAGAGCTGCAGCATCTCGAACGCCTTTTGCTCTTCCGGCGCGCGCTTGGTATGCCGCGCCGGCTTGCCGTCTTCGAGCAGCGCCTTGGCGCGCAGCACCAGGTCGAGCGTCAGCTTGGCTTCCTTGTCGCCGCCCTTGGCCTTCTTTTCGAGATTGGCGATGCGCTTATCGAGGCTTTCAAGGTCGGCGAGCATCAATTCGGTTTCGACCGTTTCCAAATCCGCGATTGGATCGATGCGGCCTTCGACATGGGTGATGTCGTCGTTCTCGAAGCAACGCAGCACATAGGCGATGGCATCGCACTCGCGGATGTTGGCGAGGAATTGGTTGCCCAGGCCTTCGCCTTTCGAAGCGCCGCGCACGAGGCCGGCGATGTCGACAAAGTTCATCCGCGTCGGGATGATTTCTTTCGAGCCGGCGATCTCGGCAAGCTTGGTAAGGCGCGGCTCGGGCATCGCCACTTCGCCGACATTGGGTTCAATCGTGCAGAACGGATAGTTCGCCGCTTGCGCGGCGGCTGTCTTCGTCAGCGCGTTGAAGAGCGTCGACTTGCCAACATTCGGCAAGCCCACGATGCCGCATTTGAAACCCATACGCTCTAGTCCTGCTCTAACACGCGCTGCGGAGAGGCGGTGAACGGATTGACGACACGGACGCCGTCGAAATCCTGGCCGTCTTGCAGATCTTCGCTCAAGAAATAGCGGCAGCCGCCTATTTGAGCGGAGGCCAGCATAAGCGCATCCCAGAAACCTACCTTGTAGCGATCCTGCAAGACCCAACCTGCTTCTATGTGGTCCAGTTCGAGGCCAGCAGGAATCCAAGCCTGCATATCGCGCACGTCCTCGCGCAGCAGCTCCCGGCTTGAGGCGGTCAGCTTGCGCGCCACCACCCAATAATACTCACGAACGACTTGGGCGCTTACGACGGCGGCTCTTGCCTCGGTCAGCGCCTTGATCCACGTGACTGCCTGTTTCTGCTTCGAGGGGCTCGCTTGATCCTTCGCGTACACCAGCGTTGTGGTGTCGATGAAGCAGCTCGTCATAGATGTCCTCGCGCTTGGGCGCGCGGCCCCCGTAGCCAAGATTGTAGGCGCCGCGTTCCAGAAAGCCGCGCGCGGCCTGATCGTAGCGGTCCCCGCCGGCGCGCCTCTCGGCCAATATTTCGCCGAGCCAGCGAGAGACGCTCTTGCCCGCCTTGGCGGCCTCGACGCGCACCCAGCGGGCGGTGTCCTCGTCCATGCTGACGGTGACGTTGATCATGTCACGAAGTTAGTGTTTCACGAAATTCGTGTCAATGCCGCCCCAGCGCCTTCGCGGCGAGGTCGCGCCAGGTGCGGGCTTCTGCGCGCAGGGGCGGGGCGATCTTGGCGAGGCGGCGCTCGATTTCCTGAAAGCCAATCTCCGCGTCTTCGCGACGGCCAGTCTTGGCCATGAACGCGACGTAGCGTCCGCCGGATTCGAGACCAGGTACGCGGTCGGCGGCAAAACGGTAAGCGTCTTCGGCTTCTTCGTTGCGGCCGAGGCCCTCGTAGGCACGGGCGAAGGCAAGGGCGACGGTCGGTGTTTTGCCTTCAGGGCCTTGGGCTTTGAGCTTCTCAAGTTTCTTGAGCGCATCGGCGTAGCGGCCGAGTTCGAGCAGCGAGATGGCGTGACCCATGAGGATGGCGGGATCGTCGGCCCATGCGCCTTCGGACGCGAGCGCCCATTGCGCTTCGGCCAAGCGCGGCGGCGGCGTGCGCGACCTTCATGCGCGCGCCGACAGTTGGCGTGTCTTCGAGTGTGCGCAGGGCGTTGCGATAGTCGCGCTCTGGATCGAGCGTTTGGCGCGCGACTTGTCCGACCTTGCGCGCGCCTGTGCCGCCCATCCACGAAGGCACGAGGACGGCGAAAAAGTAGAATGCGGGCGCGATCAGCGGGCCGATGATGAAGAGCCACAGCCAGAACATTTCGCGCCCAGTACGCACCACGTGGATGCCGCACAGGAGCGAAGGCAGGTAGGTGAGAATGAGGGCCAACATGCTCGCCGTCTCTTACGGACATTCATTCCGATTGCGAAGCAAAACAGCAGTTTGCTTGGCTTGTTTCGCGAACACTAGTACCGCGAATCGGAGACATATCCACAAGACGGGGGCCAACGATGGCGCAACACCGCTGGAATCGTCGCTTCATGCAGGACGCTGACGCCGCGCCCGATAACTTGTTTTATTTCGAACCCGATCTGGTTCGCCGCCGCCGTTATGCCGAGCGCAAGCGCGAGCAGGCGCGCGCCGAAGAGATTGATCGTTCCGGTTCGGCCCGTCACCTTGAGCGCGCGGCTAAGCGGCTGAAGCACGTCAACGCGGTTGATCGCGTCTTGTACGTGCCGCAATGGGATATGGCGAAAGCCGAACTGGCGATGCGCAAGGCCGGCGTCACTGGCGCCGTCTCCAATCTCTGCGGCACCCGCCGGAAGATCGTCACGAACGGACGCCGCTAGTTTGGTCCGCGTCGCCCTTCGACAACCCCGGATTAAATCCGGGGTTGTCGAAGCGCGGCGCCACGCTCTGTCAGGTTGAACTCTCTTCGTCAGGCTTCTTGCGGCCACCGGCTTTCTCCGCCGGCGCGAGACGCATGACTTCGCCCTGAAATTTCTCATCGTCACCGTGCGCCAGAAGTGGTGCTGATTTCGCGATCGCGTCGAGAAGCTTGTCGACGCCTTCGCGTTCGCTCTTGGCGAAATCGCTGAGCACGTGGCCGTGCACGAGATCGGCGTGCCCCGGATGGCCGGTGCCAAGGCGCGCGCGGCGATACGCATCGGTATCCAGCCAGGCTGAGATCGAACGAATGCCGTTATTGCCCGCCGCGCCGCCGCCCGTCTTCATGCGGAAGCGGCCCGGCGCGAGATCGATCTCGTCGTAGAACACGACGATCTCGTTCTGCGCGATTTTGTAGAAGCGCGCCGCTTCAGCAACGGCGTGGCCGCTATCGTTGTAGAACGTCTGCGGCTTCATCAACAGCGTGCGCACGCCATTGATCGAGCCTTCGCAAACCTCGCCGCGAAATTTTTTCTTCCACGGGCCGAACGCATACGCGCGCGCGATCGCGTCCACGGCCATGAAGCCGATATTGTGCCGGTTGCCCGCGTATTTCGCGCCCGGATTGCCGAGGCCGACGAAGAGCAGCATGAGTCAATATGGACCGCCGGCGCCCTCGCCGGCCAGCGTCGATGCATGCCGGCGAGGGCGCCGGCGATCCATAACGGATCAGCCTTCCTTCTTCGCCGGGGCTGCGGCGGCTTCGGCCGGCGCCGCGCCTTCAGCCGGAGCGGCCGTCGTCGTCTCTTCGGTTTCAGCCTTGCGGCCGACGATCGTGGCGACGGTGAAGTCGCGATCGCGGATCACGGGACGCGCGCCGTCAGGCAGTTGGATCGACGAGATGTGGATCGAGTCGCCGATGTCGCGGCCGGTGAGGTCGATGACGATCTCTTCCGGAATCTTGTTGGCCTTGCACTTCAGCTTGATCGTGTGGCGCACGACGTTGAGCGCGC
>JADLHI010000161.1 GCA_020848895.1 Hyphomonadaceae bacterium | reverse complement strand
TCTTTCGGAGAAGCAATATGCGGCGATCTTTCCTGGCGCTTGGTTTCATCCTGGCGGCGTGCGCGTCGCCGCCGGTTGCTGTGACCAGTTCAACCTTGGTGGCGGCCGACGCGGCGACTTCGCTCGCGGTGGGCGAACGGATCATGGTGCAGCAATCCTCGCGGGAAGCAGGCGAAGGCCAGGATCCCGTCAACAACATGACGCTGCGCCACAGCGATGGCCGCGCCTTGGCGTTCCAGGAAGCCAACCACACGCCGAACGACATCATGGCGCAAGCCGCCGGCGGCCCGCTCGCGCAGCTCATGGGCTTGCAACAAGGCAACGAGGTGACGACGCTCTATTACGCCGCCAGCGGCGAGCGCTCGCAGCCGGCCGGCGCGCCATTCATCTGCGGGCCGCAAGGTCCGGCGGCGATCGGCAAATTCGAAGGTCCGGATGGGATCATCCAGATCGTCGGACTGCGCGAAGCCATTCAGTTCGAAACGCTGCAGGACGGCCGCGTTGAGGCCATCCCCTATTCACCCGATCACGTCTGCGCGCGCCTGCGCTTTCGGCGCGACTGAGCCATGACCGTCTACGCTCTCGCGCAGCTGCGCATCCATGATGCGGCGCGCTATGGCCGCTACATGGATGCGTTCGTCGCGCGCTTTGCCGAAGTGTTCGGAAAATTCGGCGGCAAATTGCTCGCCGCCGATACCGAACCACGCGTGCTCGAAGGCGAATGGTGGGATCGCAACAAGGTCGTCCTGATGGAATTTCCCGATGAAGCTGCGTTCGCGGCTTGGGCGACATCGCCGGAATACAACGAGATCGCGGTCGACCGGGTGGCCGGCGCCGAAGCGGTCGTGCTGCTGATCAAGGGCTTGGAACGTGCGTGACTTAACTCAAGGCCCGATCGCTGGGCATTTACTCGGCATGGCCGCGTTCATTGGCGTCAGTCTGATTTTTCAGACGATGTATTTCATCATCGATCTTTACTTCGTGTCACGGCTCGGCAGCGCCGCAATCGCCGGCGTCAGCGCCTCCGGCAACGTCTTCTTCCTGGCGCTGGCGGCGAGCCAGCTCATCTCCATCGGCGTGATGGCGACCGTGGCGCAGGCGGTTGGCAAGAAGGATGAAGCCGAAGCCAACCTCTTCTCGGACCAAGCGCTCTCGATGTCGCTGCTGTTCGGCGCGGTGACATTGGCGCTGGGCTATGCCTTTGGCGGCGCCGGCGTTGACGCACTGACTGCCGATGCAGCCAGCGCCGCCGCGGGCCGCGCCTATCTTTTTGCATTCCTGCCGCAGCTTGCGCTCATGTTCCCGGTTGCGGCGATGACATCCGCTTTACGCGGCGCCGGCGTGACGATGCCGACCATGGTGCTGCAAACCGCGACCATTCTGTTGAACGCGGCGCTGGCGCCGGTGTTGATCGCAGGCTGGGGAACGGGCGTGCCGCTGGGCGCCGCGGGCGCCGGATGGGCAAGCTCGATCGCGGCGTTTATTGGCACGATCGCGCTCATCTTCATGTTTCCGCGCGTTCAGAAATATCTGCGGCTGCACGTCAACTCGCTGCGTCCGCAATTTTCGGCATGGCGACGGATCATTTTCATCGGCCTGCCGACGTCGCTCGAATTCCTGCTGATGTTCGTGATTTTCGTCGCGATCTATTTCGTTATCCGCCCGTTTGGCGCCGAGGCGCAGGCCGGCTTCGGCATTGGCGGGCGGATCATGCAATCGATTTTCTTGCCGGCGATGGCGGTCGCCTTTGCCGCCGCGCCGATCGCGGGCCAGAATTTCGGCGCCAAGCGCTACGACCGCGTGCGCGAGACGTTCACCGTCACGGCGCTGATTGGCTCAGGCATCATGCTGACGCTGAGCGTGCTCTGCCACATTAACCCAGGCCTGCTGGCGCGGCCCTTCACCGACGATCCGGCGGTGCTCGCCGTGAGCAACGATTATCTGCAGATTGTTTCGTGGAATTTCGTGTTCAGCGGCTTGGTGATGGCGGCGGGAAGCCTCTTTCAGGGCATGGGCGATACGCGGCCATCGCTCATCGCCAGCGCGACGCGGATGCTCACGTTCGTTGCCCCAGTGCTGTGGGCCTCGCAGCAGCCGTGGTTCACGCTGCACGATGTATGGCTGATCTCAGTCGCTTCGGTTGTGGCCCAATGCGCGCTCGTGACCTGGCTGCTGTTTCGCACCTTCGGCCGCAAGCTCGGACCGGCGGCCGCCCCTATTGCGGCGGCGGCAGGCTGAGCGAAGCCTGTCCGAAGGCATAGCGCCAACCGTCAGGCGTGCGCACGTAAGTGTCGCTGGACCACAGGCGCCGATCAAACGGGCCATTTGGGCCCGTGCCTTTGAGCCAAAGCAGCGCCGTGACGATCGCAGTGTCGTCGCCATAGAGGCGCACTGTTTGCGTGCCCGGCTCTTCGACTTGCTGCTCATACACAAATTCCTGCTCGCGCGCCGAGCGCAGCAGGTCCTCGCGCGTAAACACGTCACCGCGGCCGACGACGAGGATCATCTCGGGGTGCAGAATGCGCGCCATGCCTTCGGCGTCGTTACGCTCGACGGCGGCTTGGTATTCGGTATCGAGCGCGGCGACGGCGGCGCGATCGTGTTGCGGGTCGGCGTGGGCAAGCGCAGGCATGAGAAAAACTCCAAACGCCACGGCCACGCCGCGCGCCTTCTGAGCCAATGACATTTCGTGATGCTCCGGGGATCGGATCGAGTGGTCCGATAGTGGCGGAATGGCGAGCGCGGCGCTGGCCGTTTCCGGACTTCACTGGCGCCATTCGCCGCTTTCAGCATACTGCCCGCCGTACGGAGCAAGCTCATGCAGATCACCGGCCCCCTCTGCCGCGCCGGCCGCGCCTTGGTGCAATGGCCGCGCACACAGCTCGCGAGCGCGAGCGGTGTGAAGAAGGCCGACATTCGCGCGTTTGAAACAGGCGATGTCGATCCAGGCGAAGAGGCGCGCGCGGCGCTAATGCATGCGCTTGAGACGGCGGGCGCCGT
>JADLHI010000160.1 GCA_020848895.1 Hyphomonadaceae bacterium | reverse complement strand
CGTTTGCGGACATCGAGCGCTTGCACCGCGCTTTGCCGCCGCGCGTGGTGTTGGTGCTGGATGCGGCTTACGCGGAGTTTGCGGAGGCGGATGCCGGATACGAGGATGGGCTGCGGCTCGCGCGCACTGCGCAGAACGTTGTGCTTACGCGCACGTTCTCGAAATTGCACGGCTTGGCGGCGCTGCGTGTCGGCTGGGGATATGCGGCGGCGCCGATCATCGATGCGCTCAATCGCATTCGCCTGCCGTTCAACACCTCCTCTGGCGGGCAAGCGGCGGCGGTGGCCGCGCTTAACGACGACGCCTTTGTGAAACGATCGTTGGCGTTGGTGCGCGAAGGGCGGCCGCGTCTTGAGCGCATGCTCGGAGCCGCGGGACTACGAACGCTTCCATCCGCCGCCAATTTCGTCACCGCGCTCGCGCCCAGCGCGGCGGCTGCGCAAAGCCTTGAGCAGGGGCTCGCGGCGCGCGGCATCCTTGTGCGCGGCTTGGGCGCCTACGATATGCCGAACGCAATACGCGTCACCATCGGCGATGATCGCCAGATGGAGGCGCTTGAGCGAGCGCTGTCTGCTTTGACGAGCGCTTAGCTACGCAACGACGGCGTCTTGCGCGGGGAGCTTTCTATTCGACTGAGGCGTTTCGGGTGGCTTTGTGACACGCCGCGCATAGGCCTCCATCAGATCGAATGTGATTGCGCCAGGCTTGAACGAGTGCGCGCCGATCTCCGCAACCGGTGTGACTTCCGCCGCCGTGCCGGTGACGAAGCACTCGGAGAAGGTCGCGAGGTCTTCGGGACGGATATGCGTCTCGATCACCATCAGGCCCTTGCCTTGCGCGAGGCCGATGACGGTGCGGCGGGTGATGCCATCGAGGAAGCAATCCGGCGTTGGCGTGTAGATCACGCCGTCGCGGACGAAGAAGATGTTGGCGCCGGTCGTCTCCGCGATGTTTCCGGACGAATCGAGCATCAATGCGTCATCGTAACCGGCGCGTTCGGCGGCGTTCTTTGAAATCGTGCAGATCATGTAAAGGCCGGAAGCCTTCGCGCTCGTTGGCGCCGCATCCGCCGGTGGGCGGCGATACTTGGCCCAAGTGAGGCGGATGCCGCGGCGGAGTTTGGCCGCGTCGAAATATTTCGGCCATTCCCACACGGCGATCGCGACGTGCGTCTGCGTGTGCAACGCCGAGACGCTGAGCTGTTCCGCGCCACGCCAGGCGATTGGGCGCACGTAGCAATCTTGGAGGCCGTTGCGGGCGCAGGCTTCGTTGCAGGCGGCGTTGATCTCGGCCTCACTGAACGGAATCTCGAAGTCCAACGTCTCCGCTGACTTGAACAGGCGCCGCGTGTGGGCGCCGAGTTCGAAGATGCGGCCGCCATACATGCGTTCGCCTTCGAACACGCCGGAGCCGTAATGCAGTGCGTGCGAGCAGATGTGGAGGCGGGCGTCGCGCCACGGCACGAAGGCGCCGTCGAGCCAAATCCAGCCGTCGCGATTGTCGAACGGGATCATGTCTATCCCCAATGCATTTGAACGTTACAGGCGCGCGGTGCGGTCACGTCCTGCAACTCGTCGATGATGGCGGCGCCCATGGCGCTGCAGGTGTGGTAGCCGCCGAGATCCTTCGTGCGCGCGCCGTGCTTGATGGCGCGTTCGACGGCGGATTCGAGCGCGTCGGCTTCGTCGTGGAGCCGCAGGCCGTAGCGCAGCAGCAAAGCGGCGGAGAGGACCGCGCCTACAGGGTTGCAGGCGTCCTTGCCGGCGATGTCGGGCGCGGAGCCATGCACCGGTTCGAAGAGACCGGGGCCGCCGGCGCCGAGCGATGCGGACGGCGCGAGGCCGATGGAGCCGCCGAGAACGGAGGCTTCGTCGGAAAGAATGTCACCGAACATGTTCTCGGTGAGAATGACATCGTAGGCGCCGGGTTGGCGGATGAGTTGCATCGACATCGAGTCGACGAGCTGGTGCTCGAGCTGCACGGTCGGGAAATCGGCGGCGACGCGCGTGACGACTTCACGCCAGAGCCGGCTGGTGTCGAGCACGTTGGCTTTGTCCACCGAGGTGACTTTGCCGCGCCGGGCGCGTGCTGCGCCGAAAGCGGCGCGCGCAATGCGCTCGATTTCACCGGCGGTGTAGACGCATTGATCGCTGGCGTAGCCCTCGTTGCGGGTGCGATCACCGAAATAGAGGCCGCCAGTGAGTTCACGGAAGACGACGAAGTCCACGCCCTCGATGAATTCGCGCTTCAGCGGCGAGCGATGGATCAAGTCCGGATAGATGCGGACGGGGCGGATGTTGGCGAAGAGGCCAAGCTCCTTGCGGAGGCCGAGCAGGCCTTGTTCGGGCCGTTTGGCGCCGCCATCCCATTTCGGACCGCCAACCGCGCCGAGGAAGACGGCGTCCGAGCTGCGGCATGCGGCGAGCGTTCGCTGCGGCAGCGGATCGCCGGTGGCGTCGATCGCGGCGCCGCCGATAGAGTGAATATCGAACGCGAAACGGCGATCGTGCAAATCGCCGATGGCGGCGAGTACGTCGCGCGCGACAGCCGTCACTTCGGGGCCGACGCCGTCACCCGGCAGCAAGACGATGTTGTAGGTTTTCATAGTGCGTGTCCCCGTTCGAAAGCTTCAATCTGCGGCATGCGGTCGGTGAGCCAGCCGAGCGGATCGACGCCTTCGATGAGGCAGCGGCGCGCGAATGGTTCGACAGCGAAGGAAATCGGCGGTGCGTTGCCGATGGTGAGTTCTTGACGTTCGAGATCGATGCCGACGCGTCCGCCGGGATCGGCGAGCAGGCGCGCATGGGTTTCGGGATCGACCGTGATCGGCAGGAGGCCGTTCTTCAGGGCGTTGGAGCTGAAGATGTCGGCGATGGAGGTCGAGATCACTGCGCGAAAGCCGTAATCGGTGAGCGCCCATGGCGCGTGCTCGCGCGAGGAACCGCAAGCGAAGTTGTCGCCGGCGACAAGGATGCGATGCTCTGCTGTGTCGAGCGTGTTGAGCGGTTGATCGGCGATGGGCGCGCCGGAGGCGTCGTAGCGCCAATCGTAGAAGGCTCTGGCGCCGAGGCCCGCGCGCGTTGTCGTGGTGAGGAAGCGTGCGGGGATGATCTGGTCTGTGTCGATGCTCTCTTGCGGCAACACGAAGGTGCGCGAGGTGAGCTGCGTGAAACGCTCAGGCATCTTCAAGCTCCTGGGTGAACACGCGCGGATCGGTGAGCACGCCAGCGATGGCGCTGGCGGCGGCGGTGGCTGGGCTGGCGAGAATCGTGCGCGCGCCCTTGCCTTGGCGGCCCTCGAAATTGCGGTTGGATGTGGAGACGGCGAGCTTGCCGGGCGGAACGACATCGCCGTTCATGGCGATGCACATGGAGCAGCCAGGCTGGCGCCATTCGGCGCCGGCGGCTTCGAAGACGCGGTGCAAGCCTTCGGCTTCCGCATCACGCTTCACGGCCTCGGAGCCGGGGACCACGAGCATGCGTACGCTCTCGGCGACCTTGCGGCCGCGGAGGATGTCTGCGGCGGCGCGTAGATCGGAGAGGCGGCCGTTGGTGCAGGAGCCGACGAAGACGACGTGCACCGGCTCGTGTGTGGTCGGTTCGTTGGCGGCGAAGTGCATGTAGGCGAGGGCTTTGCGTTCAGAGTCGCTGCGCGGCGCCGGTGTGTTGGCGCCGATGGCGATAGCGGCGTCGGGCGTGGTGCCGAACGTGGCCATTGGTGTGATGGTGCTGGCGTCGAGCCGGAGTTCTTTGTCGAATGTGGCGTCTTCGTCGGTGACGAAAGAGAGCCAGCGTTCGGCGGCGCGCTCGAAGGCTTGGCCGTGCGGCGCGTGGCGGCGGCCGCGCAAGTACGCAACGGTTTTCTGGTCCGGTGCGATCATACCGGCGCGGGCGCCGGCTTCGATCGACATGTTGCAGAGCGTCATGCGCCCTTCCATGTCGAGCGCGCGGATCGCTTCGCCTGCGTATTCGATGACGTAGCCAGAGCCACCGCCGAAGCCGATGGCGGCGATCGCCGCAAGCGTTAGGTCCTTGGCGGAGACGCCGCGTTGCAGGCGCCCATCGACAGTGACGCGCATACGCTTCGGCTTGCGCTGAAGCAGGCATTGCGTTGCGAGGACATGGCCGACTTCGGATGTGCCGATACCGAAGGCGAGGGCGCCGAACGCGCCGTGCGTTGCGGTGTGGCTATCGCCGCATACGACAACTGTTCCTGGCTGTGTGAGACCCAGCTCTGGCGCCATCACGTGCACGACGCCGCGATCGCCGCTGTCCCAGCCGGCGAGCGTGATGCCGTGGCGGGCGCAATTGCGTTCGAGCGTCGCGACTTGGGCCTTCGCTTCGGCCGTGACGTAAGAGCGTGCGGAGTCCGTTGGCGTCGAGTGATCGAGCGTCGCGAAGGTGCGATCTGGGCGGCGGACTTTGAGTCCGCGTGATTCGATCTCGGAGAACGCTTGTGGGCTCGTCACTTCATGCACGAGGTGGAGATCGACATAGAGGACGCCCGGCGCGTCCGCCGTTTCCGGGACGACCATGTGGGCGTCCCAGACTTTGTCGAAGAGCGTGCGGGGCGAACTAGACGGCGGCATGGGCGCCTCGAAGTTCGTTGTGATCGCTGGTGGCGGAACGGATGATGGCCAACAATTCGGCATCGTCGATCTCGCCAATCTCATCCGCCCGACGCTTGAAGCCGGCGAAGACCGCGCTCAGCAGATTGCCGGTGAGATCGTGCCCCAGGACGGAGGCGCGCTTCGAGACGGCGTGACGGCCGGAATGTTTGCCGAGCACGAAGCTCGTGCCGTCGAAACCCACGTCCTGTGGCCGCATGATTTCGTAGGTGCGCGCGTCCGCCAGAACGCCGTGCTGATGGATGCCGGCTTCATGTGCGAAGGCGTTGATGCCGACAATGGCCTTGTTGCGCGGCACCGGCGTCTCGGTGACTTGGCTGAGCAGCCGGCTGACGCCGACGAGTTTTGTGGTGTCGATGCCGGTTGTAAGGCCGAACTGATCGGCGCGGGCGCGCAGCGCCATCACCACTTCTTCGAGCGCACAATTGCCGGCGCGCTCGCCGATGCCGTTGATCGCGACCTCGACTTGGCGCGCGCCCGCCTTCACCGCGGAGAGCGTATTGGCGACGGCCATGCCGAGATCGTCGTGGCAATGCGTGGAGAGGATCGTGCCTGGGTGGTTGTCGATCACGCGCCGTTTCAGGTGTGCGAAGAGTTCGTAGATCTCGGCGGGCGTCGAATAGCCGACGGTGTCGGGCACATTCAGCGTTTGCGCGCCGGCGTTGGCGACAGCCTCCAACACATCGCCGAGAAATTCAGGCTCGGTGCGGATCGCGTCTTCGGCCGAAAATTCGACGTCGTCGAACATCGTGCGCGCGAAAGCGACGGCATTGACGGCCTGCGCCAAGACTTCGTCCGCCGTCATGTTGAACTTGGCGCGGCGATGGATTGGGCTGGTGCCGAGGAAGATATGGAGGCGCCGGCGGCGATTGTGGCTGAGCGCGCGATGCGCAGCCATGATATCGCTCTCGGTCGCGCGCGAAAGCGAGCAGAAGACCGGGCCTTCCACTTCGCCGGAGACGACGCGCACGGCCTCTTCGTCGCCCGGAGAGGCGGCGGCGAAACCAGCTTCGATGATATCGACGCCGAGCCCGGCGAGCGCGCGCGCCATTTTGAGCTTCTGCTCGACGCCCATGGAAAAGCCCGGCGCTTGTTCGCCGTCGCGGAGCGTGGTGTCGAAAACGATGACGCGATTAGGGTCGCGCTGATCTACGCTGGGCACGGTACGGCCTCCTCTACGTGGGGTGAGGAAGCAGGCGCCATGCGGCGCGCGCCGATCATGCGGTCGATCTGACGGCCAAGCACTTCAGCGCAGCGGCCATTGTCGCGGCCACGCACGGCCACGCGCACTTCGCGGTGCGCGCCGGCGTCGGAAACGGCCAGCTGATCGATGTGAAAGCCGCGGCGCTCAATGAGGCCAATGAGACGCTGGAGCGAGCCTTCGGCGTGGTCGAGTTGAATGAGGAAGCTCGTCATCATGGGTCTCCATGCATCATGTCTGAATTGCTTTTGCCGGGCGGCACGAGGGGCCACACATTGCTGCGGGCATCGATCACGACATGCGCGAGGCAGGGGCCGGTGGCGGCGAGCAGGCGCTCGATGCCGGCGCTCACATCCTCGCGCTTGCTAATTCGGAACGCATCGATGCCGAAGGCGCGCGCGACGGCGACGAAGTCAGGATTGTCGGAAAGATCGATCTCGCTGTAGTTGCGATCGAAGAACAATTCCTGCCATTGGCGAACGAGGCCAAGCGACGAATTGTCGAGCAGCACGATCTTCAGCGGAATGTCGTAGCGCTTCAAAGTCGCCAGCTCTTGGATGTTCATGAAGAACGAGCCGTCGCCGGTGATGGCGATGACGTCTGCGTCCGGGCGTGCGAGCTTGGCGCCGATGCCGGCGGGCAGGCCGTAACCCATGGCGCCCAAGCCGCCGGAGGTGAGATGCGCATGCGGGGTTGAGAAGCGGCAGTGCTGCGCCACCCACATCTGGTGCTGGCCGACATCGCATGTGGCGATGAAAGAATCGCCCGCACGTTCTGAAAGTTCTTTCAGCAAGGCCGGCGCGTAGATGTCTTCGCCTGGCGCGTCATAGCGGAAGGCGTGTTCCGCGGCGGCCTGGATGCAGTGCTCACGCCATGCGTCGATCTTTGGCGGGCGCGGGCTCAAGGCGCGCAACGCAGAACGCAGGTCGCTGGTGATGGCGATCTGTGCGTTGCGCAGTTTGCCGATCTCGGCGGCGTCGACGTCGATATGGATGACGCGGGCGTGGGGCGCGAACCTCGCCAGCTGGCCGGTGGCGCGATCATCAAAGCGCGCGCCGAGCACGATCAGCAGATCGGTTTGCTGCACGGCTTCGTTGGCGGCGCGCAGGCCATGCATGCCGATCATGCCCAGGCTGCCGGGCCATTCCGACGGCAGCACGCCTAAGCCTTGCAGCGTGCAAACAGCGGGGATGCCGGTGGCGCGGGCGAAAGCGCGCACGTCCTGAGTGGCGTTGGCGATGCGCACGCCGCCGCCGATATAAAGCAACGGACGTTGCGCCGCGCTGATAGCGGATTCAGCGCGGCGCAGTTGCGCCGGATCCAATCGCTGCGCCGGCTCCGTGGGGGTTTGCGCGGAGCCGGGCGCGGCGACAGCGGCGACCTGAACGTCTTTGGGCAGGTCGATCAGCACGGGGCCGGGGCGGCCCGATTGCGCGACATGAAAGGCTTCGGCGAACACAGCCGGGATGTCGGCGGCGTCGCGGACGATCCAGGAATGCTTCACGATCGGCAGCGTGAGGCCGAGTATATCGATCTCCTGGAACGCATCGGTGCCCATCAGCGGAGACGCGACATTGCCGGTGATGGCGATGAGCGGCACTGAGTCCATCATTGCGTTGGCGATACCGGTGACGAGATTGGTGGCGCCGGGGCCAGAGGTGGCGAGACACACGCCGGCTTTGCCGGTGACGCGCGCGTAGGCATCGGCGGCGAAGGCGGCGCCTTGTTCATGGCGCACCAGGATATGCTTGAAGCGCGCGGAGGTGAGCGCATCGTACACCGGCATGATCGCGCCGCCTGGATAGCCGAACACAAGCTCAACGCCCTGCCGCTCAAGCGCTTCGACGACGAGTCGAGCGCCGGTGACGGTTG
>JADLHI010000159.1 GCA_020848895.1 Hyphomonadaceae bacterium | reverse complement strand
GATGATGCGCGTGGCGCGTTCCAGGCGTTCGCTGCCGCCAACCAAATTTCGCTTCAGCTTCACGGCGCCTGGCTCAACGCCAGCGAGCGGCTTTATCATCCCGCGAGCATCCGGCGGATGCAGGAGATCGTGGCCGGGCTCGACGTGTCCGCATGGACGGCGCCGGCCGATGCGCGCGCGCCTGTCTTCCTGGTAGGGTTCCCGCGCTCAGGGACCACGCTGCTTGACCAGATACTTTCCTCGCATAGCGGCGTCGTTTGTCTGGAGGAGAGCGAACACTTCAGCGATGCGCTGGGCGATGTCATCGTAGATCCCAGCCGAGCGCTCGCGCCGGACACGCTATCGCCCGAGGAGCTTCAGCGCATTCGCGAAAGCTATTGGCGGCGGGTGGGGGAGCAGCCTGCGTCGATCGTCGTCGACAAGTACCCGCTCAACATTGTGGTGCTGCCGCTGATCAAGCGCGTGTTTCCGGGCGCGAAGGTCATTTTCGCGCTGCGCGATCCGCGCGATGTGGTGCTGTCTTGCTTCCAACAGCGCTTCGCCATCAACGCCGCCATGGCTCAGTTTCTCGAGATCGGACGCGCGGGCGCCTATTACGATCAGGTCATGGCGCTATTTGAGCTGTGCCGCTCGCGCCTGAATCTCGAACTCCATCAAGTCCGTTACGAGGATGTGGTGGCGGATCTGGAGAACGCGGCGCGCGATCTTTGCGTGTTTCTCGGCGTCCCATTCGAGAGCGCCATGCTCAATTATCGCGAGACGGCGCTGAGGCGGGACATCGCTACGCCGAGCGCGCGCCAAGTTATCGAGCCGCTGTACAATCGTTCGATGGGCCGTTGGCGGCGCTATGAAGAAGAGCTGAAACCAGTGCTGCCGCTGCTGGCGCCCTGGGCTGAGCGGTATGGATACGCGCCTTAGCGCGGGCCGTTGAAGACAGCCTGCGCCTGAACCACCGCATTGTCGGCGCTGGTGAAGTCACCTGTCCTCACGGCTTCCAGGACCGTTCGCAGGTGATCGGCGCACGCTGTCAGATGCTGGCGTTCGGCCTCCGACGCGGCGAAGCGCGCGAGTTCATAGACGCGGCGGCGATCGTCGCCCGAGAGTGCGCCGTTAAGTTGCACCCGCAGCCGGCGCATGACGGCGCCAAGCGGCGGCGGTTCACCGGCGTCATCGTACGAGCGCCGGTCTCCCCAGCGCTTTCCCAGGCCGCCTTTGCGCCTGTCAGGCCCAAAATAGACCTCGTTATCGACCCACTTGCGGTTCATCGCAGCGCGCAAAGCTACGCGCGCATTGCTAACGCGAAATTAGCGAAACTGACGTCACACGCGCCGGTTGCGGTAAAGCGTTGCGCAAAGTTGTGTCAGCGTTTGCGGATGAGACCTTCCTGCGCTGTTGACGCAACGAGAGTACCATCTTCGCGATAGATCGCGCCGCGATTGAAGCCGCGCGCGCCGGACGCGCTCGGGCTGTCTTGCACATAAAGATGCCACTTCGAAAAATCCGTTGGGCGGTGAAACCAGATGATGTGATCGAGGCTCGCGGTTTGCACGCCCGACTGCCAGCTTACGCCGTGCGGGCGCATCGCGGTGCCGAGTAGGGAATAGTCGGACGAGTACGCGAGGAACGCTTGGTTCAGCGCGATGTCGTCGCCGGCATTGGCGCGGGCGCGCAGCCAGACGCTTTGCTGCGGCGGCTTCGGCGTCGGCTTTGCGACATCCACCGGATCGATGGCGCGCACCTCGATCGGCGCGTTACGCAGCCAACGCGTGTTTTCCTCTGGCTGGGATTTGATCCAAGCCTCGACGAACTTGCCCACTTCATCGGCGGAATAGGCCGGCGTCGGCATTTCGCCTTGATGCTCGTAGCCATCCTCTGGGACCTGGAACGAGCATGCCATGTTGAAAATCTGCTCGCCCTTTTGAATGGCGATGACGCGCCGCGTGGCAAAGCTCTTGCCGTCACGCGACCGCTCGACCTGGTAGAGCACCGGGATGCTGGGGTCGCCCGGGCGGATAAAATAGCTCTGCAGCGAATGGCAGATGCGGTCGCCAACGGTTTTGTAAGCGGCCATCAAAGCTTGGGCGACGACTTGGCCGCCGAAGATGCGCTGGCGTTCTTCCGGCGGTGAGACGCCGCGGAACAAATTCACCTCGATCGGTTCGAGAGTGAGGATACGGATCAGTTCGTCCATTGCGGACATAGGCGCATTCCAGGCTTGGGGAAGGAGCCCCGGCTTATGGTGCGCGGGCGCGGCTTACAAGCGCGGCGCCGCAAAGCTGCCCTACGGAATGAGGTTGCCGTTGGCGTCGCACCACGGTTCGCGGCGGCCGCGCCAGGGGCGGGCGAGGCCTTCAGCCATAAGCGTTTCGCCCATGTCCTGCCCGTCGATCACCACGAAAGCGATGGTGCGGCCATAGCGGTCGATGCGGCCAGTGGCGTTGAGTTCGATGCGGCGCGCCTGGGAGATGAGGGCGCGCGCAGCCGCCGTTGCGCGGTCGCCGAGATTGCGCTCGGCGGCGCAGCGTGCGCGCGAGCCAGTCTCGGGTGTGTCGATGTTGACGAGGCGATAGGTGATGTCGCTGGCCATATCCTCAAGGGTGTCGCCATCGACGACGCGCAGCCGCGAGGTGACAACGCCGCCACGATCCTGGCCGCCGCTGGTGGCGCTGACGAGTTGGGTTGTCTGCGCTTCCGCGCGCGGCGCCGGATCGGCGCTCAAAAACAGGTAGCTGAGACCCGCCGCGAAAAAGAGCGCGATGGCTGCGAGGCCGGCGCTGAACGTTCTGGATTTCGCCATGGCGCAAGCCAGGCGCTCAAGATGTTACCAAGTCGTAAACGCGCCCTGGCGCGCGCCCGATTAAGCGCTTTGACGCTCGGCTTCGTTGTGCGCAACGAAGCGTTCTTCGAGCATCTGCACGGTATCGGCGACTTGCTCCAGCGTGCGGACGCTGCGTTGCTCGATGCCGAGAATGCGCTCTTCGACGCGGCGGCGCAGGTCATCGAACTCGGCCGCGAGAT
>JADLHI010000158.1 GCA_020848895.1 Hyphomonadaceae bacterium | reverse complement strand
GAAGAAGTGCAACTCACCGTCGCCGATCAAACCATGCGCGGCGCCGAAAACGCGCGCAAAACCTTGATGGCCGGCTTCACCACCGTCGCTGACCTCGGCGCCAACAATGACGCCATCTTCGCGCTTCGCCGCGCCATCCGCGAAAATCGCGCCCTCGGCCCGCGCATCATCGCCTCCGGCTCAGCCGTCACGCCAGACGGCGGTCACGCCGACGCCAACGGCTTTGCGCCCGATATCCTCAACGTGCTGCGCAGCGTTTCCGCCTGCTCGGGCGCCGACGCCTGCGCGCGCGCCACCCGCCGCCAAATCCAAGCCGGCGCCGATGTCATCAAGATCACCGCCACCGGCGGCGTGCTCTCCAACACCGCGGCCGGCGTCTCGCAGCAGCTCACCGACCCGGAACTCGCGGCCATCGTACAAGCCGCGCACATGATGGGCCGGCGCGTCACCGCGCACGCGCACGGCACCGACGGCATCAACGCCGCCCTCCGCGCCGGCGTCGATTCCATCGAACACGGCACCTACATCGACCGCGACTCCATCCGCATGCTGCGCCAAGGCGATCGCTATCTCGTGCCGACAATGATGGCCGGCTGGTGGGTGGGCCAACTGGCCGAACGCGGCGGCGTGCTCACACCGGCGCAAACCGAAAAAGCCCGCCGCGTCGGCCCCGATCTTGTGCGCATGGTGCGCACCGCACGCGCCGCCGGCGTGCGCATGGCCTTCGGCACCGACACCGGCGTCTCGCCCCACGGCATGAACGCACGCGAATTCCAGCTGCTGGTTGAGGCCGGCTACACGCCGATCCAGACGCTGCAAATGGCGACCGTGAACGCCGCCGATCACCTGCAGGTCAGCAACGTCACCGGCCGCATCGCCCCCGGCTTCGCCGCCGACATCATCGCCGTCGACGGCGATCCCACACGCGACGTCACCACACTGATGAACGTCCCCTTCGTGATGGCGCGCGGCACGGTGGCCAAGAACGACTGATCGTTCCGCTCCACGCTTCCCGGACGCAGCCCCGGCCTTGAGCCGGGGTGCGAGCCGGGATCCAGGGGTGAGGTACCGAACTTGCCGCCCCTAGGTCCCGGCTCTGCGCTGCGCTCCGGCCGGGAAGCGTTGGTTCTCACACCTCACGAAGCAGGTTAAGCCTGCCCCATGCTTCGAGTAATCGCAAAGGGTGGCGCGGAGGCGGCGTGCGGAGACGCCGCCGCGCTTTGGTATGATCTGGAATCGCCTGACGAAGGCGAAGAGCGCGAGGTCGAAGCCTCACTCGGCATCGACGTGCCGACGCCTGCCGAGCGCTCCGCCTTCGAAGAATCCGCCCGCTATTACGAAGAACGCGAGGCGCTCCACCTCACCGCAACGCTCCTTGGCCGCCGCGACGAAGGCATGCTTGTCTCGGGCGCCGTTACCTTCATTCTCGCCAAGGGCAAGCTCGTCACTGTCCGCCAAGTGCGCCCGCGCGCGTTCGATATCGGCCAGGGCCGCGCGTCCGCGCGCATCGGCTCCGCACAAACCGGCGCCGATGTCCTGCTGGCGCTTATCGAAGGCGCCGCCGAGCGCCTCGCCGACATGCTCGCCGAAGCCACGCGCGACGCCAACACGCTCTCCATGCAAGTCTTCGCCAAAGAAGACACGCCCAACCTGCCGGACGCACTCCGCGAACTCGGCCGTATCGGCGCACTCGCCGCCATCGCCCACGACTCGCTTTCAAGCCTGCAGCGTCTTCTCGTTTACGCGCGCGCCACCAAAGGCAAATACGGCCTCGATGTTGCCCGCATCTCCGCACTCGCGCGCGATGTCGGCGAACTTGAGCGCATCGCCGAAACGCTGCAGCCGCGCCTTTCCTATCTGCAGGACGCGATGCTCGGCCTCATCAACGCCAACCAAACCAACGTGCTGAAAGCGCTCTCGCTCGCCACCATCGCCTTCGTCCCGCCGACGCTCATCGCCTCGATCTTCGGCATGAACTTCAAAGCCATGACCTGGTTCGAGGCGCCCTGGGGGCCGTGGATTGGTTTTGCGCTGATGTTCGCCGCTCCGGCGATTTTGTTCGCCATCGCCAAGTGGCGCCGCTGGTTCTGAGCCAAACGCCTAACGCGCGTTAAGAGATTTGCCTCACTCGCGCCGCAACTCACCCATACCGCAGGCGCCGACAAGGCTTGAGGAGCATAGCCATGAAATATGTAGTTCTGGCGGCAGCAGCCGCCGTTGCGCTCGCCAGTTGCGGCACGCAGATGGGCGATCGCCTGGCCTCTGGCGCGGCGATCGGCGCCGGCACGGGCGCAGTGTTCGGCGGTGTTGGCGCGCTTCCGGGCGCGGTTGTGGGCGCAGCCGTCGGCGGCCTCACCTCGCCGGACCAAGTCAATCTCGGCGATCCCGTCTGGGACGATAAGGACGGCGACAACTGATTGCAGAGAGCGGCGTCCGCGCTTAGAGCATCGCGCGGGCGCCCGTCTGTTCTGCGGGAGTGCCCGAGGACAGAACAATGGCTTCGCTGGAATTCACCCGTCGCTACGCGATGGCGCATCGCCTGTTGGCGACCAAAAGCCCCAAATGCGCAATCCCGCACGGGCACAATGAATTCGTCACCGTGCGGCTCGATCCGCTGACGCGCTTCAAATTCTCCGACACAAACTCAACCGCCCCCTTCGAAGCGGTGAAGAAACGTTGGCACGCCTGGATCGACGATCACGTCGATCACGCGCTGCATCTCGGCGAACACGATCCGCTGATCGGCTATTTCCGCGAGCACGAACCCGCGCTCCTCAAACAGATCATGACCTTCCAAGGCGATCCCACCACCGAAGCGCTAGCGGCCTGCTTCTTCCTAAAACTCAGCGCCTTCATCGCCGACGACAAACTCCCCTTCACCGTCCGCCAAATCCGCATCGAAGAAACGCCGACCAACACCGTCATCCTAACGCGCGACATCTTCGACCCATCAGCCTGCGGCCTCCGCCCCGGCTCATGGCCCTCCCGCGCCGACACCAGCATCAACGATCTCTGACACCATTGGACCGCCGGCGCCCTCGCCGGCGGCGGTGCTAGACCAACGCGCGCGTTCGCTAACGCACCGGCTCAATCCGCCAACATTCCAACCGGCTGTTGCGCCAAGCGCCACGGCGCCGTTGGCGCATCAGTTCGTCATTCCGGAGCGACCGAAGGTCGAACCCGGAACCCAGGGGCAAACGCACGGCGCCCTGTCACCCCATGGCTTCCGGGATCTTCGCTACGCGAAGCCCCGCAATGACGACGTGCGTTTTGAACGCAACGCGCTCTAATCTCGCGCGACTCGAACGCCGGAGCCCCGATGCCATCCTTCCTCACCTCGCCCCAGATCGCGCCAATCCTGATGCTGATCGCCTCGAATGTGTTCATGACCTTCGCCTGGTACGGGCACCTCAAATTCAAATCGACGCCGCTCTTGATCGCGATCGTCGTCTCCTGGGGCATCGCGTTCATCGAATATTGTTTGGCCGTCCCCGCCAACCGCATCGGCTCAGCCGCGTACTCGACAGCCGAACTCAAAACCATGCAGGAAGTGATCACGCTGACGGTGTTCGTAGGCTTTTCGGCCCTCTTCCTGAAAGAACAACTGAGCTGGAACCATTTCGTCGGCTTCGCACTCATCGCCGCCGGCGCGGCAGTCGTGTTTCTCGGCAAGGCTTAGGAGCGGCGATTGCGGCTGGTATGCAGGATGGTGATGATCTGCACCTCGTTCCCGCGAACTCGGTAGATCAGCATGTACGGCGCTTTTGCGACATAGAGCTGTCTCAACCCGGTTTTCTCCGAAAGAGTGCCGGACTCCGGAAAACGCGCAAGGTCATCGGCGCGCTTGCGAATGCGGGCGCCGACGCGCGCCGCCCCGCGCGGACTGTGCGCACGTGTGTGTTCATCAATCTCGATCAGGTCTTGAATAGCGCGCTTAAGGAAGCGAACCTTCTTCACCGCCGAAATCGCGCGAAAGCTTCCGCCACCGTCTCATCCAGCGCGAACTCCTCGCGATCCGCTTCCGCGACGCCGCTCACAATGGCCGCGCGCGCCTCATCGTCGAGTTCGTCAAACCAATCGGAGCCGAACGCTTCCTCAACCGCCTGAGCCGCAACGTCTTCCTGGCTACGCCGCGTATGGGCGGCCGCTTCAGCAAGCGTCTGGGCCGCTTCGTCCGAGATCGTGATGGTCAGCGTTTTCATGGCGCCAATATAGCGCTTCCGCCGCGCTAAAGCAAAAACCACACAAGCCACGGCATCGCGATCGCGAACGCCATCGCGATCTCGACGCCAATACTGAGCCGGTTGAACCTGGAGTCCGCGCCATCGCGCCAAATCGAAACCGCGCGTCCGAACGCAGCCCCGGCCCAGCCCACGGCAATCGCCGCGCTAGCGCCGGTCGCGTTGACGCCAATCACGTAAGCGCCGCTCCGCAAATAAAGCAGCGTGAACAGCAATGCGACGAGATGCAGCCCCAGAAACACGCCGCCGAACGTGGCGCGAAACTCAGCTTGCCCGCCGCCCTGTTCGTCGGCTTTGAGGCGCACGAACTTCGCCGCCCACGCGGGGTCATAGAGCGCGCGGGCGCCCAAGCCGACGCCGACAAGCAGCGCCAACGCACTTAACCACCACGCAAAAAACATCAACGCATGCCGGGCAGGCTCACGCCGTCCGTCTTCGAACGCTTGCCGGTCCAGCCATATTTGCCGAGCTCCTGCATCGCAATCGAACGCGCGTGCACTTCATCGGGCCCGTCCGCCAAACGCAACGTGCGAATACCGGCATAAGACTTGGCCAGACCGAAATCTTGGCAGACGCCGGCGCCGCCGTGCGCCTGGATCGCGTCGTCGATGATCTTCAACGCCATGCGCGGCGCCGCCAGCTTGATCATCGCGATCTCGTTCTTCGCAACTTTGTTGCCGGCCACATCCATCATGTACGCCGCCTTCAAGCACAGCAGCCGGTTCATCTCGATATCGGTGCGCGCCTCGGCAATGCGCTGCTCCCACACCGAGTGCTCGGCGATCGTCTTGCCGAACGCCACCCGCGTCGTGATCCGCTTGCACAGCGCCTCAAGCGCCGCTTCCGCAGCACCAATCGTGCGCATGCAATGGTGAATACGGCCCGGACCCAAACGCCCCTGCGCAATCTCAAACCCGCGCCCTTCGCCCAGCAACAAGTTCGACGTCGGAACCCGCACGTCCTTCAGTTCAATTTCCATATGCCCGTGCGGCGCATCGTCATACCCGAACACGGTCAGCGGCCGCAGGATGGTCACGCCCCTGGCGTCGAGCGGGACGAGAACCTGGCTCTGCTGGCTGTGCTTGGGATTATCCGGATTGGTCTTGCCCATCAGGATCGCGACCTTGCAGCGCGGATCGCCGGCGCCGCTCGACCACCACTTGCGGCCATTGATCACGTAGTCGTTGCCGTCGCGCTTGATCTCGCACTGGATGTTCGTTGCGTCCGACGAAGCCACCGCCGGCTCAGTCATCAAGAATGCAGAACGGATTTCGCCATTCATCAACGGCGTCAGCCACCGGTCTTTCTGCTCGCGTGTGCCGTAGCGCTCAAGCACTTCCATGTTGCCGGTGTCCGGCGCCGAGCAGTTGAACACTTCCGAGGCAAACCCAACACGGCCCATGATTTCCGCGAGCGGGGCGTATTCGAGATTGGTGAGTTGCTCGCCTTCGAAATTGAAGGTGTCATCGACCTTCGGATGTCCGCTCGACGGCGGCATGAAGAAATTCCACAAGCCCTCTTTCTTGGCCTTCACTTTCAGATCTTCGACGACCTGAATAACCTTCCAGCGGCTGCCTTCCTTTTGCTGCGCCTCATAAGCCGGCACGGCCGGGACGATGTGGTCGTCCATGAACTTGCCGACGCGGCCCATCCATTCCTTGGTCTTGGGCGAATGTTCGAAATGCATGAGAGGTCCTCCGGCGCGCTGGCGGCTTGTTTGGCGGCACGCTAAAGCCGGGGCGTGACGGGGGCAATCGGCTCATGGACCTTGCCGCAAGGATATTGGAGCGCGGGCGGGTCCGCCTGGAGCCGTTCACGGACGCGCACCGCGAAGGCCTGGCGGCAATCGCGGATGCGGAGCCTGAGATTTTCCGGCACATCCCGTTCCCAGTGGCGAAACTTGGGTACGGCGCTTGGTTCGATGTCCTGAGGAAGGATCAGGCCGAAGGGCGCACGATCCCGCATGCGGTGCTGCTGGACGGGCGCCTCGTCGGCCAAAGCTGCTACCTCAACATCCGAGCGCGCGACGCCGGCGTCGAGATCGGCTCAACCTGGTACGCGCGCGCTGCGCAGGGCGGCATCGTCAACCCTAGCGCAAAGCTGCTCCTCATCGGCAACGCCTTCGATCAAGGCGCCGAACGCGTCGAACTCAAAACCGATGCCCTCAACGCGCACTCGCGCGCCGCCATGCTGAAGATGGGCGCGACATTCGAAGGCGTCCACCGCAAACACATGCGCCGCGCCGATGGCACACTGCGGGACACGGCTTGGTTCTCTGTAATTCGCGAAGAATGGCCGGCGATGCGGGCAGGGTTGGAAGCGCGCCTTACAGCGTTGGGCGCACCAGGGCTGGGTGATGGATAAGTTCGATTTTGTTCTGATTTTGCTATCCTTCGTGTTCGCGATGGCGATGGGGCACCTGCTCGCGGGCGTCGGCGCGCTCGTCTCGGCGCGCGAACGCGTGCGCTTTTCACCGCTTCTGACCCTCGCGATCTTGAACGCTCTGCTCCAGACCTTCGTCGATTGGCTCGCTTTGTGGGATCTTCGCAGCCTGCCCGAATGGGATCTGCTGACGATCGCCGTCATCTTCACCTATCCCATCGTCATCTACTTTCTGTGCGTCGCGGCAGTGCCCGAGCCATCGCGCGAGCAGCCAGTCGATATGGAAGCCTTCTATTGGAAGACGCGCCGGCTCTATTATGGCCTCTTCTCCTTGCTGCTGCTCATCTTCATGGGCGGCTCGTGGGTGCTCTTGCGGACATCGGCGCCAGAACTCGCACTGCAACAATGCCTCAGCAATTTGCCGTTCCTGCTGCTGTGCCTGCTGGCGCTTTTCGTGCCCGCGCGTTGGGCGCAATGGACCGCAGGCGTCGCACTTCTGCTGCTGACCGTGGGCTGGTCCATCCTGTTCACCAGCACGATCCGTTAGCGCGTTGAATCGGGAGGCGCGCGTGACACTGATCGCGACAACTGAAATGCGCCCTCGTCGCATCACATCTGGACCGCCGGCGCCCTCGCCGGCATGCATTCGATCGAACCGGCGTCAACGCTTGGCGGTAGCCGCCGCGCCATGCCGGCGAGGGCGCCGGCGGTCCAGGCTGGCCCAGCTCAAGCGAGATGCAGCATGACCCATCTCGCCCTCCTCATCCTCGTGCTCGTCACCTCGACGGTGTCGGGCGTGTTCGGCATGGCCGGCGGCCTCATGCTGATGGGCGGGCTGACGCTCGCCATGCCTGTCTCCGCCGCCATGGTCTCGCACGGCGCCGTGCAATTTGTATCCAACGGTTGGCGCGCATTTTTGCATCGCGCACACATCGATTGGCGGATCATCGTGATGTACGGCGTTGGCTCCGCGATCGCGGCGGGTCTGCTCGCGTCGGTGACCTACGAGCCGACAAAAGCCTGGGTCTATCTCATGCTCGGCCTCGTGCCCGGCCTTGCGTGGCTGCCGAAAGGCAAATTCCATCTCGACGCCGCCAAACCCACGCATGCTGTCGCCTGCGGACTTTTCGTGACCGGCCTCAACGTCATCGCCGGCGTGTCTGGACCATTGCTCGATGTGTTCTTCGTCCGCACCGGCCTGCCGCGCCATGCCATCGTCGCGACGAAAGCTGCGACGCAGGCCTTCAGCCACACCGTGAAGATGATCTTCTACGGCGTGCCGCTGATCACGGCAGTGGATACAGGGTTGCCGCCCTGGTGGTTCTTCCTGATCGCCGCGCCGCTAGCGATGCTCGGCGCGTGGCTCGGCGGCAAAGTGCTCGATCGGATGAGCGACGTGAACTTCCTGAAGTACACACGCTGGATCGTGACGGCTCTAGGCGCTGTGTACCTGATGCAAGCCGCAGCGCTGTTCGCGACGGGATGATCACACGCTCAAGACCACGAGATCGCGTCGAAAGCCGTGCGCAGTTTGGCGCCTCGGTTCGGGTTCACTTGCTCCACCCAACCGACGCGGCCATCCAGATGAGCGCGAAAGTCGGTTCGTCGATCCCGGTTTTGCGAGGCTGGCCCATGCTTACAGCAGTTGTGAAGTAGAGCTTTCAGTTCATCATAGCCGCGCCTCGGGACGTTGACGTGGTCGTTGACCACGATGCCTGTCACGCGTTGGGGCCTGGCCCGGCGCATCAGCCGCGTCTTGCTTTCATTGATGGCAAAGCCCTCCTCACCGATGATCTTGCCGAGCGCAGCAATCAATCTGGACGTTCGCGCCGCGAATGCAGCGTCGCCGGAAAATGTAAGATCGTCGGCATAGCGCGTGTAACTTCCACCCAAAGCGCGCGCGAGCCCGTCACAGCGCTGATCGAACCGCCAAGCGCAGAGATTTGCCAGAGCTGGCGAGGTCGGCGCGCCTTGCGGCAAATGCGGCGCGCTGTATCTCCTTCGCGTGAACCAATCGAACTGCTGGCCCTCGTCGATACGCTGGAAGATCGATCGCGGCGTCGATGTCGTGCACAGACCCGTTAGAGCGCGCGCTACAGCCGTTGGGTACCCGAAGCTGCGAAACAGCCCGTGGATACGCGCCGCGCGAATACTTGGGAAGAAGTCACGCAAATCGGCGCAAACGACGAGTTGCTCTCCTGCGTGAACCTGCGCGCCGGTGAGACAGGAGCGGCCGCGTACGAATCCGTGGGCGCGCGGATGCACCGGCGCCAAGTCAAGAATTTCCACGAGAATGCGCCGCTGCAACGCTTTGAGTTGCGCTTTTGGCGCTTCGATGAGGCGTGGCGCGCCGCTGGATTTGGGGACGAACCGATAGTGGTAGTGCTGGAGGATCGGAAGATTCGCGCGGCTATGCTGACGTTTTTCATCGGCAAGCCAATCCAAGCGCGCGATTGGAATCTCAAGCCACGTTGCCAAGTCGCCGATGGTTTCGATTCGCGGCGGATGCATTGCGGCGAACGCCGGCGCCGGCGCGAATGCCGGCGGATCGAGCACCATCGGCGGCGGCGTTTTCTGCCGCAGAACAATCGCGACCGCGCGGTCAAAATGCGAACTCGCCAACAAGCGATCGGCAAGCGCCGCGGGCGAAGGCGGATAGCCCGCGCCGTTGGCGCTGACGATCTCAGCAATGAGCCGCTTCTGCCATCTCTTGGTGGACTTGCCGAGATATGCGGCTGCGCGCGCCTCCATCGGCCGTGGCGCCCACGTGCCCGCGAGCAACGCGGCTGCAACTTCTCTGGCTATCAGGCGTCGAGACAACATCGAACGGCAGACGCCCCAACCCCTCTTGTTATGCGCGGTATATCGTGGGTAGAGCCCACCGCGTACCGTGCTGCGTGATGCTCAGGTGTGAATGCCTCCCCGGGGTAACCCCGGAGGTCCGATGCTAGCCGCACCGGAGTGCTTGAGACGTCCGCCGCTCTGGTGATCAAGTTTGTTGAACCCATCGGAGGTGTCAATCGCCAACGCGCAGATTCTCGCGGCCGTTCAAAGGTCTCCATGTTCAGCCACTCCCGCCGCGCCCTCTTCCACATCGAGCAAGTCAGCCGGCTTGCACTCGAGCACTTCGCAAATCTTCGCCAGCGTCTCGAAGCGCACGCCTTTCACTTTGCCGGTGCGCAGAAGCGAGAGGTTCGCTTCGGTGATACCGACGCGCTCGGCCAAGTCTTTCGACTTCATCTTGCGGCGCGCAAGCATCACATCGAGGGTGACCACGATCCGCAGCATCACACGATCTGATCGTTCTCGGCTTTCAAGTGCTTGGCGGCGTCTTCCAGCACATAGCCGACAGTCAGCGTCGTGCTGGCGAACATCAGCACGCAGAGATCGAAGATGTTGGGATTGAGAGCTGCAAACACCGGTTCGCCGCGCAGCACCGCAACCAAAGGCGGGATCGCGATTACGTTCAGCAGCAACGCGAGCAAACCACCTTGACCGACACGCTTCAAAGCAGCGCTCGCCGCCAGCGAGAGATAGCGCCCCGCTTCGTATTCAACCAAGACCTTGGTCAGTCCCAGCATCGCCCACGCCAGCAGCAGCGGCGGCACAGCTTCGACCAGCACGATCAGCGCCGTCGTCCCGCTATCGGCGCCAGGCTGCGGCTCGAAGAATGCGAGATAGAGAGCGCCGATCAGCGGCAGCACGATGCCGGCGAACAGCAGCGGAATGGCGATCTGCGCCAGTGTGCGAGCTTTGCGCGCGGCTTGGTTGGCGGACGACACGGTTTGAACTCCAGCGATAGTCATCAGACGATCTCGTCGTTTTCAGCTTTGATGCGAGCGGCGGCTTCGAGCACGCGGCCGAGTACGGCGACGAAGGCAGCAAAGCCTACGAGGCCAAGATCGAACGGCTCCATATGCCATTCGAAGCCGCGCCCCTCTTGCGTGATCCAGGCATAAATCGTGGGCGAGCCGACGATCTTGAAACCAAGCGCCCAGAGCGCGCCTTCAGCAGCTTTGCGCACGCCGGCGCTGGCCTTCAGCGTGAAGAACTGCCCCTTGCCGTATTCGTCCAGCACCTTGCTGAGATCGAGCAGCGCACCGGCCAAAAAGAAACTCGGCAGCGCCAGCACCCAGAAGAGCGCCAAGGCGCGAAGCGCGGCGAGGATGCCCGCCAGGTCGAAGGTGACCTGCTGCTCAGCGAGCGCCTCCAAAGCCGGCGAAGCGCCTTTGGCGACCGCCGCCAACGCGATCAGGATCGCGCCAACCACGGCTGCCGTAGCGGCGCCTCCGGCAAGTTGCTGCGCGCGCTGGAGCGGCGCGAGTGCGGCTTCAGTCATTTGGGAAGACCCTCAAGTAAGACGATAATCAATTATCGTGTTACAATAATTTTGTCAAGAGGTCGTCGGCGATGGTTAAGGCCCTGGCAACCACGGCGCCGGTCCCATGGATCACTTGAGATTCGGGACGGCAAATAATGCCCATCATCACGCACATCTTGCTCTACGCGGCCTACGCAATGGTCTCGCTGACGGTGGGGCTCGCGCTCAATCAGGTTGGCGGTGAAGAGTTGGGCTCGTCGATCCTCGGCGGCATCGCCCTCTTTTCCGCGTGCGCGGTGACCCATGCCGGCATTTCCGCCAGCGCGGCGGCCGGGCGCATCGGCCAAGCCGAGAAGAAGATCAAAGGCGACATGGAGCGCCTGCGCACGGCGCATCGCGAAGTCGCCGCAGACATCGATGCGGTGCAGACCCGTCTCGACCAGATCGAAACCCAAGTCGCGTTTGGCGCGCCGCCAGCGCAACCGCAAATCGCCCCGCCTGCCGCCGCGGGCGGCCCGATCGAACTGAAACTGCTCGATCAAATCGTCGACAAGCTCGGCGCCGCGATGGACGCGCGCCTTAGCACCATTCAAGGCGCGGGCAACATCACCGCGATCAATCCAACGGCCGCGCGCGGGCCGATGGATCTTGTGCGTGAAGCACTGATGGAAAACCGCGTCGAGTTGCACCTGCAGCCGATCGTGCAGCTGCCGCAACGCAAGACGGCGTTCTACGAAGGCTTCACGCGTCTCAAGGACGCAAACGGGCGCCTTATCCTGCCGACCGAGTTCATCCCCGCCGCCGAACAAGCCGGCCTGATGGGCACCATCGACAATGTGCTGCTGTTCCGTTGCGTGCAGATCGTGCGCAAGCTGATGAAGCAGGATCGCCGCATCGGCATCTTCTGCAACCTCTCGCCCGCCGCCTTGGCGGACGAGCACTTCTTCCCGCAATTCCTCGACTTCATGCGCGAGAACCGCGATCTCGCCGGCAGCGTGATCTTCGAGATTCCGCAAGATTCCTACGAGAACCGCACCTCGATCGAAGCGCGCGCCATGTCGAAGCTCGTCGATCTCGGCTTCCGCTTCTCGATCGACCGCGTGAGCAATACCGAGATTGACCTGCCCGATCTTGAGCGCTCGGGCGTACGCTACGTGAAAGTTGCGGCCAGCACGCTCGTCGAGCAGATCGTCAATCGTGGTTTGCGTCCGCGCTCGGCGATCACGCGCGAAATCGCGGCGGCGGATATCGCGGCCGTGTTCCAACGCTACGGCGTCGATCTCATCGCCGAGCGCATCGAGGCCGAAGACACCGTGCTCGAAGTGCTCGATCTCGACGTGCCCTACGCCCAAGGCCACCTCTTCGGCGCGCCGCGCGCGATCAAGGAAAGCCTGATGGAAGAAACCGCACCGCCGCGGGAATTCTATCTGAAGCAAAGCGGCGTAAGGCAGTAGGCAATCGGGAGTAGGCAGTAGGTGAATACGCCCCACTGACCTTTACATCCCTACTGCCCACTGCCTATTGCCTACTGCCTCATGACAAAACTCATCGCCATCACCGGCGGCTCCGGCGCGGGCAAAACGACAGTCGCGAACGCGCTCGCCAAGCGCCTTGGCGCAGGCGCCGTCGTGATCGCCGAGGACGATTATTATCGCTGCTCGTCCACGATCCCCGGCTTTGATCCCGCAACCTACAATTTCGATGTGCCCGGCGCGAAAGAGCACGCGCTGTTGCTCGAACATTTGAGGCTCGCAAATAGTGGCGCAGCGTTCGATAAGCCCGTCTATGATCTCACTACCCACACGCGAAAGCCCGAGGTCGAACGCATCGTCCACGCCAAGTGGGTGATTGTTGAGGGCATCCATTTGCTCGCCGCGCCCGAGCTTCGGGGACTTTTCGATCTCAGTGTGTTCATGCATTCGGACGAAGCGCTCCGCCTCGCCCGGCGCATGATTCGGGATGTCGAGCAGCGCGGCCGCACGCCGCGCTCCGTCATGGCCCAATTCTTCACCCACGTGCGCGCCATGCACGAAGCGCACGTTGAGCCACAGCGGGCGCTGGCTGACTTGGTCATCGTTTGCCCCTACGAAGCGGGCCCAAACCACGCGGACGCCAGCGCCGCTCAAATTGCGGAACGCCTGACGTGACCAAACTCATCGCCAGCATTGATGAAATCGCCGACCGCTACGACGCCGTGTTCTGCGATGTCTGGGGCGTCGTCCACAATGGCCGCCAGGCCTACCCCGCAGCGTGCGCGGCGCTGCAACGCCTGCGGAACGCCGGCAAGCACGTCATCCTCATCACCAACGTGCCGAAGCCGCGCGGGCCAATTCCAAGCCAACTCGATCGCGCCGGCGTGCCGCGCGACGCCTGGGATGCGATTGTCACATCAGGCGACGCCATCCGGGAAGAGTTGGCGGCGCGCGCGCCGGGGCCGATGTTCAAAATTGGGCCGGATGATTACGACCGCTCACTCTGGGAAGGTTTGGGGCTGGCGCTGGCGCCGCTGAGCGATGCGGCGTTCTTCGCCATCTCCGGCCTCAACCGGGATGACGAAACGCCCGCGGATTATGCGGATATCTTAAGCGAGGCGAAGGCGCGCAATCTCGATTTCATCTGCGCCAATCCGGACATTGTCGTGCAACACGGCAATCGCATGATCTGGTGCGCCGGCGCGATTGCACGCGATTATGAGGCGATTGGCGGCAACGTGATCATGGCGGGCAAACCATTCGCGCCGATCTACGACTTGGCACGGAAGGAACTGGCGTCTCTTCTTGGACCGCCGGCAGACCAAGAGGGACCGCGGATTCTCTGCATCGGCGATGGCGTCGTCACAGATATCGCCGGTGCCAACGCCCAAGGCCTCGACAGCCTCTTCATCGCCGCCGGCATTCATGGCGAAGCACTCTGGACCAACGGCAAACTCGATCCGGCGAAAGTCGATGCCGCGCTCGCTGCCGAGAACGTCCGCGCCACTTACGCAATGGCGGCTTTGGCGTAAGGCAACACGCTGACACGTCATTCCGGGTCCAGCTAACGCGCGTCCCGGAATGACGAGGTGCGTTACAAGACGAAGAGCGACTTAGTACGTCTGTACGCCCAAATGATCGAACTGCTCGCCGATGTGGCCGTCGAAGTCGCGGGCTTGGTTCATGTCTTCGGCGCCGGCGCGATCGCCGCTGCGGCGGCGGGCGACGCCGCGGCCGAAGAGCGCGATCGGATTGCCGGACTCAACCGCAAGCGCGGCTTCGAATGAAGTCTTGGCGTCGGCCCACTGGCCGTCCCGCAATTGCAGAACGCCGCGGCAGAGTTGGCCGTCAATGTTGCGCGCATCGGCGGTGACCGCCGCGTCCGCATCCTGGCGCGCGCGCTCAAGTTCGCGATTTTCGTTGAGATCGAGCCAGCAGCGGCCAGCGCGGGCGACGGCGAGATTGCCGTCAGCACGAATGGCCTGGTCATAATCGTTGGCCGCGCCGTCGAGATCGCCGAGCCGTTGCTTGGCGCGCGCACGGCCCGCAAGCGCGGTGGCCGAGCGCGGGTCGTGATTGAGCGCGGCGTTGAAGAAAGTAATGGCTTCGACGAACTCGCCCTGACGAACCATGATCTGTCCGACGAGATCGTTGGCTTCGCCGGATTGATGAAGTTCGATGGCGCGGCGCAGCACCGGTTCGGCCGCATCGAGTTGGCCGCTTGCCACCAGAATGCGGCCACGGCCGAGGAGCGCCGCGAGATTCTCTTCATCAAGCTCAAGCGCCGAGCCGTAATCACGCAGAGCGGCCGTGACGTCGCCCGCTTCGCCCTGCGCATCACCCCTGGTGCTGTAGGCGACGGAGCGTTGCTCGGGCGTCAGCGATTCATTCTGCGCGGCGGCGGTGCACGCCTCGATCTTGGCTTCCGCTTCCTGCGCCGTCAGGCACCGCTCGGAATCGTCGACCACGTCCGTGCGGCCGCACGCGGCGAGAGCCAAGGCGGTCAATGCGCCGACGAGCCAGATTTTGCGCATCCGCGCCCCTCCTCAAAGTCAATCTAGACCATCCCCGAAAGGCGCGCCTAGAGTGACCCTCACATAACAGGGAGCGCGGCGATGGCCAATTTGTTCGACCTCACCGGCAAGAGCGCAATCGTCACAGGCTCCTCGCGCGGCATCGGCAAGCAGATCGCCTACCGCCTCGCCGAGCACGGCGCG
>JADLHI010000157.1 GCA_020848895.1 Hyphomonadaceae bacterium | reverse complement strand
TGTCTGGTCATGCGCGACCGGCTCTTCGGCATGGACGTAATGCGCGAGTACGGCTTCGACGAAGAGGCCGCGCGTAAGCACATCTTTGACTCCACGGTCATCGGCCTGTTCCGCGACCTTCTGTTCGAGCGCATCATGCCCAATCTGAAGCGCGTTGGCTTGCTGACGGATAAGGTGCGCCCGAAATACGAAGCGCTGGGCGCGCTCCGTTACGAGGACATGGCGGGCGATGTCATGATCGACTGGGCGCAGCTTGAGCGGCCATTGCCGACCAAGCAGAACCTCGAAGCGGCGCGCACCGCCGCGGAATGAAGTCACGATACCCGCCGCGGATTGAGCTAGATCAAGCCTGCGGCGGGACGTTGGCGCAATGTGCTCCAAAGTAGGAGCGCGTCATGGGTCGGGTCTCTGGCAAGACGGCAATTGTAACGGGCGCGAGCCTCGGTCTTGGCCGCGCCGCGGCGGCAATGCTTGCGCGCGAGGGCGCGCGTGTCGTTTTGACCGACCTTCGCCGCGACGAGGGCGCGGAGCTTGCCGATCAGCTTGTTTCGAGCGGCGGCGAAGCGATTTTTCTCAACCACGATGTCGCCAGCGAAGATGATTGGCGGCGTGTTATCGCCAGCACCATCAGCCGCTTCGGCGGCGTCGACGTTCTCGTCAACAATGCGGGCGTGGCGCTGAGCGCCAGCGTCGAAGATACGACGCTTGAGCAATGGCGTTGGCTCATGTCGATCAATCTCGATGGCGTCTTTCTCGGTGTAAAGCACGCCGTCGGCGCGATGAAGGTCAAAGGCGGATCGATCATCAACCTGTCTTCGATCGAAGGTTTGATCGGAGATCCCAACCTCGCCGCCTACAACGCGAGCAAGGGCGGCGTGCGCTTGTTGACGAAATCGGCTGCGCTTTCATGCGCGAAGGCCGGCTATCGCATTCGCGTGAATTCAATCCATCCGGGCTACATCGATACGCCGATGGTGACTGCCTACGCGAATGCGCAGCCCGATCCCGAAGCTGCGCGAATGGCGATCGCGGCTCTCCATCCGCTGGGTCATATCGGCGAACCGAACGATATCGCCTACGGCGTGCTCTATCTCGCCTCCGACGAAAGCAAGTTCGTGACCGGCACGGAGCTTGTGATCGATGGCGGCTACACGGCGCAGTGATGACCGAACCAGAAGCCGCGCCGCCGATGCGCGGGAAATCTCGGATTGTCGCGACCGCGGCGCTCTACTTTCTTCTGGTGTTTGCCGTTGGCTTGTTGCTTGGCCCGATACGAGTGCTCTGGCTTGAGCCGGTGCTTGGGCAGACCTTCGCGGTTCTCTGCGAGACGCCGTTCCTGATCGGCGCAATGATTCTGGCCGCGAGGTGGGCGCCACGTTGGACCAAGCTCGATGGCGGTTGGCTTTCTTATGCGGCGGTTGGCTTGCTGGCGCTCGTGCTCCAGCAGCTCGCCGATCTTGCTGTCGGCTTTGGATTGCGCGGCATGACGCTCAGCGACCAGCTGGCGTTCTTCTCGACGCCGCCTGGCTTTATCTACGCCGCCGATCTGATTTTCTTTGCGGTCGCCCCGATCTTCGTGCGTCAACGACGGCGCGTTGCGGCGGATCAAGACGCTCCGCCGCCTGCGCCGTAGAGCCAAAAACGAGGAGATGAACATGCTCGCTTCAGGTCGCGCCGCGGTGTTGGCGCTGTTGTTTGCGTTGGGCGTTTCCGGTTGTGCGAGTGTGTATCACGCGCGCGATCGCGGCTCCGAGGATGGGTACTCTGAGCGCCAACTGGAGGCCACGCGCTGGCGGGTGGAATATGTCGGCGATGAGATCGCCTCGCGGGAGCAGGTGGACAATTTCCTGTTGCTGCGCGCGGCGGAGGTTACGCTCGCCAGCGGCTATGAGTGGTTCACGCCGTCCGAGCATGAGAGTGAGGCGCAAGAAGAGCTGGTTGTTACCGGCGCGCGGCGCGAGCATCCGGCCGTATGGCGCCCAATGTGGCGCGAGCGTCATGGCCGCTTTCATTGGACCGATTGGATGGAGCCGGTAGCGTCACCGCACGATGAAGAAGCAGAGGCGGCTCCGAGGTCCTATACTGTTCAACGTTACGCGGCGCGCGAGGAAATTCTTCTTGGCCGAGGCCAACGTCCCGATGAAGCCTTCGACGCCCAAAGTGTGATAACGAGGTTGGCGCCGGAGCGGCAGCGGACGCGGCGCTAGCTCGGGGCGATGCTGGATCGGAGAAGACATGGCGCACGCCCAGGAAAGGCACGCTGTCGCGAGAATCGGTTGGTTGCGTGCAGCGGTTCTGGGCGCCAATGACGGGATCGTTTCCACCTCAAGCTTGATCGTCGGTGTGGCCGCGGCAGGCGCCGACAAAGGCGCGGTGTTGCTGGCGGGCTTTGCTGGGCTCGTCGCCGGCGCGATGTCGATGGCCGCGGGCGAGTACGTGTCGGTGAGTTCGCAATCGGACGCCGAACGCGCGGATCTGCAACGCGAAGCCGCCGAGTTGCGCACCGATCCGGTCTTCGAACTCAACGAACTGGCGCAGATTTATGAGGCGCGCGGCGTGGAGCCCAAGCTGGCGCGCGAAGTCGCCCAACAATTGATGGCCAAGGATGCGCTTGGCGCACACGCACGCGATGAACTTGGGATCAACGAAATCACGCGCGCGCGGCCGTTCCAGGCAGCGCTCTCCTCGGCGTTGTCGTTTAGCGGAGGCGCGGCGATATCGATGTTGCCGGTGATGCTTGCGCCGCGCGGCGTGCTTGAGATCGCCTCGGTTTCCGCGTCGCTGGTGGCGCTCGCGTTGCTCGGGGCGCTGGCCGCGGCTGGCGGCAGCGCTTCACCGGTTCGTCCGATCGCGCGCATCCTCTTTTGGGGCGCCGCCGCGATGGTCGCCACCGCAATAGCGGGGCGGCTTTTTGGCGCTATCGTCTAGCGGCGACAGCACGGACTTGCGCTGAATCAACGCCTATCGCCGGCTGCGGATCAAGCTGCATGCTCATGGAGGCGATCATGAGCTTCACCGACATCATTGGCTGTGTGCTGAACACCAAGGACGATGAGCCCGTACTGGCGGCCCTTGAAGAACTTGCGGGTGACGCCGGCCGCGCCGTCGCGGTTCTCTTCGGTGTTCTTCCCGATCCTGTTTACACGACGGCCGAAGGCGTGCTCGTGACCGGCCTCTGGACCGAGGTGCTGGCGACGATTCGAAGCGATTTTGCGAAAGAACGGCGCGAGCTAGAGCAACGTTGCCGGCGTGCGGCGTTTCCGCTGGAGATACGAGCATTGGAAAGTGCGGCGGCGCTTCTAGGCAACGAGGCGGCGGTGCAGGCGCGTCACGCCGATCTCTGCGTGATGCTGCGGCCGAAGGGCGCGAAGTCGGAAGCCGACCGCATTGCGATGTTTGAACAAGTGCTGTTTGGCTCGGGCCGGCCGGTGCTCTTGGTTCCGCCCAACTGGAAACGCACCGCCATTGGCCGCAACGTCGTCGTGGGGTGGAATGGCAAGCGCGAGGCCGCGCGCGCGATAGCTGACGCCGCGCCGTTTCTGGAGCGCGCGGAAAAGGTGGTGGTGGCCGCTGTTGACGCCAAGCCCGATAGTGACGGGTGTGGCGAAGCGCCGGGCGTGGACATCACCGCTCACCTCGCACGTAAGAAGATTCGTGCGGAACTCTGCAATGTCGATGGCCTTGGCCGTTCGCACGGCGAGGCGTTGCTCGCCGAAGCGCGCGCCAGAGAAGCCGATCTCATTGTCATTGGCGGCTACGGCCGCCCCAGGCTGAGCGAGTGGATATTCGGCGGCGTAACGCGCGAAATTCTGGAGCGGGCGGAGACGCCGGTTCTCATCTCCCACTGAGGAAGGAGCGCCGGCGCCGCGCCGCTTTCAGATTACGCGGCCTGATAGTGCATCAATGCCGAAGGGTTGCGCATCACGACGTGGCGCGAGCTGGGCAGTGCGATCGCGTGTTCGCGCTCGAATTCGGAGAACGCGCGCGAGACCGTCTCGATGGTCAGGCCCAGATAGTCGGCGATGTCGGCGCGCGACATCGGCAGATCGAGTTCCTGCTTCGACACAAAGCGGCCAGCGAGTTCGACCAGGAAGGCGGCGACACGTTCGCCCGCGCCTTTGCGTCCCAGCACCAGCGCGTGAGCGCGGGCGGTCGAGAGCTGCTCGGAGGTAAGCGCAAGCAGCGCGCGCGTTGCGGCTGGGTCTTCACTCGCGGCCTTATCGAGGCAAGAGCGGCGCACCATGACAACATCACAGTTCGCCACAGCTTCGGCGGACAAGGTGTGCGCATCGCCGATTTCGAGGCCAAAGATGTCGCCGGGGAGGTGAAAGCCCAAAATCTGGCGGCGTCCGTCGGCGGTGAAGCGCATGGTCCGAACCGCACCCGAAACGACCCGGTAGATGTACTCGGCGTCTTCGCCTTCGCCAAAGATTTCAGCGTTGCGGCCGAAGTGCATCCGAACGCCGCGCAGACTGAGCTGGGGGCCGAAAGTGATCATGTCAGTCGAGGTGTCGAACGCGGCCTGCATGGCAATTGCTCCCTTGATGTAGAGCAAGCTACGGCGCGCCGCGGGCACGGAAAATTCGGGATGGACGCTTAAGGAACAACACGTAGCCGTAGCGGCATAGGCCGCTCGGTCGCGTCAGATTCATCACCGGATGGGCGCATTATTGAACCTTATCGGAACGGGCCGCGATGATTTGGATCAATAGTGCGCCTGGAGCTTGCCCCTGGTCTGCTCTAGATAGGCTCCCCGATGACGGATGAGAGCAGCCGGCGGTGAGCGAGCCCCAAACGCACACGCAATGGTCCCTCGGATCGGCGCGCCCGTGGCTCACGCGCGAGCGGCTGACCGATTACGGGCTGGGGGCGCTGCTGCTCGCCGGGGCGGTGTGGGCGATCCTGGCTTTGCCGACCGAAATCTCAATCAATTCATTGCTCTTGATCTTCGCACCCGCGGTTACCGTCGCGGCATTTTGGCGAGGGCTTGCTCCCGGATTGGGCCTGACGGCGGTGGGCTTTGCCCTAGGGATCGGCCTTGGCGCCCAGCGCGGTTTCTCCAACGCCAGCGATGCGTGGGTTTTCGCTGTCGTCTGCGTCATTGCCTCCACGGCGGGCGCGCTTGCTGTTCGCAGGAGGGCGCAACGTGAGGCGGCCTCGCGCATTCTCGAGGAACGCGAGGCGCACCTGCGTTCGATTTTCGACACGGCGCCGGAAGCGATGATCGTCATAAACGACGCCGGCATCATCCAGTCGTACGGCGCGGCGGCGGAGAAGATGTTTGGCTGGCGCCCGAGCGAGGTTGTCGGGCGCAATATCAGCATGCTCATGCCCGAGCCCTTCCGGACGCAGCACGATGCGTACCTGCAGCGCTATCTGACGACCGGTGAGAAGCGCATCATCGGCATCGGGCGCATCGTTGTCGGCGAACGTAACGACGGCTCGACCTTTCCAATGGAGCTGGCGGTTGGCGAGGTGCGCTCAGGCAATGCGCGGGTCTTCACCGGCTTCGTACGCGATCTCACCGAGGCTCAGGAAAGCGAAGCGCGGCTGCGCGAGCTGCAGGCGGAGGTGGTGCATATCTCACGCTTGAGCGCGATGGGTGAGATGGCGTCGGCGCTGGCGCATGAACTCAATCAACCGCTGAGCGCTATCGCCAACTATCTGAACGGCGCCCGCCGGTTGCTCGACAAGGCGCCCGAACGGAACGCGCGTGTCGATGAGGCGATGGAAAAGGCCGCCGATCAGGCGCTAAGGGCGGGCGACATCATTCGCCGTCTACGCAATTTTCTGTCGCGCGGGGAGGGCGAGCGCACAAACGAGTCGCTGGCCAAGATCGTTCACGAGGCCTGCCACCTGGCCTTGCTTGGTTCGCGCGAAGCGGACGTCGAAGTGCACTATAGCGTCGATCCGCACCGGGACCGGGTGGTTGTGGATCGGGTCCAGATTCAGCAGGTGATCGTCAATCTGGTGCGCAACGCGCTCGATGCCATGCACGATCAGCCGCGCCGGATGCTGAGCGTTTCCACTTCAATCAGTGACGAGATGGCGACGGTGACGATCGCCGATAGTGGGCCGGGGCTGGACCCCGTGGCCGCCGAGAAACTCTTTCAGCCGTTCGTCACCACGAAGGCGACCGGGATGGGAGTTGGGCTTTCCATTTCGCGCACCATCGTTGAGGCCCACGGAGGACGTATTTGGACAGAACCGCCCTCGGGACAGGGCGCGACATTTCATTTTACAGTGCCGCTCGCGCACGAAGCGGAGGCCGCGGCGGAGTGAGCATGAGCGAGAACCTTCTCATTCATATTGTTGATGACGATCCGGCGGTGCGCGATTCGCTGGCGTTCGTTCTCGGCACAGCGGGCTGGGAGGTTCGCTCCTACCAGTCCGGCGCCGAACTGCTTCAGCGGGTCGGCGCGCTCGAACCGGGGCTCATTATTACCGATGTGCGCATGCCAGGCATGAGCGGGCTCGAACTGATTGAGAAGCTGAAGGATCTGGAGGTTCGCCACCCGGTCATCGTCCTGACCGGTCACGCTGATGTGTCGATGGCGGTAGAGGCGATGAAGTCCGGCGTGGTCGATTTCCTCGAAAAGCCGTTTGACGACGAAGCGTTGCTGGCGGCGGTGAAGGCAGGGGTCGCCACGCGGGCTGGGCCCGGAAAAGACCAGTCCGCACGCGAAGAAGTCCTGACCAGGCTGGCGCAGCTGACGGCCCGCGAACGGGACGTGTTCGACGCCGTCGCGACCGGCGAATCCAACAAATCGGCCGCCCAACTGCTCGGCATCAGCCCGCGCACGGTCGAGATTTACCGCGCCAACGTCATGGAGAAGATGCAGGCCCGTTCTTTGGCGGACTTGGTGCGGATGTCGCTGCTCGCCGCCGATTGACCTTGATCAACGCATTGGCGCTGCGAAACGTGCACAAGGGCATATGTCCCCGGCTCCCAACGTCGTTCTGGTCGATGACGATCCGTATGTTCTGCATGCGCTTCAGTTTGCCTTCGAAACCGAAGGCTATTGCGTGCGCACCTATGCGCGCGGGGAAGAGCTGCTGGCCGCCCCACCGATCGAGCCTGAGACTTGCCTCATTATAGATGAGCGTCTGCCAGGCATTTCCGGACTGGATACGGTTGCGCGATTGCGCGCTCGCGGCGTTGCGGTACCGGCGATCCTGATCACGACCCATCCCACGCCGAGCATGATCGCGCGCGCCGCGGCGGCGAATGTCGGGATCGTCGAAAAACCGCTGATCGGTGATGTGCTCGCCAGCCGGGTTCGCGCGGCGCTCAGCGTTTAGCCGATCGCCAACGCCAGAACGGCGCGGTTCTGCGCCGAGGACCGCCAATCCCAATCAGACGGGGCTGAATCGGCCCTCCCAACCGGCGATCCGGGGCGTTCGCCGCCTCCCCTAGCGCGAACTTGGATTGCGGCTCTCTGTGGAAACCGTAATGTTCGCCCAGGCGCCCACGAGTCGGGCGGGTAGGGGAGTACCAACATGATCGTACGTTGGATGGCGGTTG
>JADLHI010000156.1 GCA_020848895.1 Hyphomonadaceae bacterium | reverse complement strand
GTGATGCGCCAACTCTATCGCCCGCTCTCGCTCAACGAAACGCCGATGGTGTTCACCGAGCGCCGCACGTCTGAGCTGATCAAGTACGCCGGCAACGGCTTCCTGGCGATGAAGATCACCTTCATCAACGAAATCGCCGACCTGTGCGAAGCCGTCGGCGCCAACGTGCAGGAAGTCGCCAAGGGGATCGGCCTCGACAACCGCATTGGCCGCAAATTCCTGAACGCCGGCCCCGGCTATGGCGGCTCGTGCTTCCCGAAGGATACGCTGGCGCTGATGAAGACCGCGCGCGACAACAACGCGCCGATCGAACTCATCGAAGCTACAGTGCGCGTGAACAAGGCGCGCAAGCAAAAGATGGCGCAGAAGATCATCGAAGCTGTCGGCGGCAATGTGAACGGTAAGACCATCGCGGTCTTGGGCCTCACCTTCAAACCCAACACGGACGACATGCGCGACGCGCCGGCGCTCGACATCGTGCCGACGCTGCAAGCCGAAGGCGCCCGCGTCCGCGCGTTCGACCCCGAAGGCATGAACGAAGCCAAGCACATGCTGAAGGACGTCGCGTTTGCGACCGGCCCTTACGATTGCGTGCAGAACGCCGACGCCGTGGTGATCATCACCGAATGGGATCAATTCCGCGCGCTCGACCTCGATCGCATCAAAGACGCGCTGAAAACGCCAACCGTGATTGATCTGCGCAACATCTACCGCCCCGACGAAATGCGCGCCAAGGGCTTCAAATATGTGAGCGTCGGGCGGGCGTAGCGCCTTGTCATTCCGGGGCAATGCGTAGCATTGAACCCGGAACCCAGGGGTAAACGACACGGCGCTGGCCCCTGGGTTCCGGATCGCGCTTAGCGCGTCCGGAATGACGAAGTATGATGGGTCCCTACGGGAGACACTCATTCATGGCCCTCCGCAAGTTCTCCGAGATCGTGAAGCTGGCTGAGAAGCAACACGGCAAAGCGGGATTGGCGAAGCGATTGGCCGAGAACGCCAAAAAGCCAGTGGTGAAGAAACAAAGCGACGACCGCTATCTCGCCGCCATGTCGCAAGCCGTGTTCTCGGCTGGCTTCTCGTGGGAGGTGATCGAGAAGAAATGGCCAGGCTTCGAAGAAGCGTTCGACCACTTCGATCCACACAAGGTCGCGTTCTACGCAGATCGCGAGCTTGCGCGGCTGCTGAAAGACACGCGCATCGTCCGCAACGGCGCGAAGATTCAAGCGACGATCAACAACGCCCAATTCGTGATCGACACCGCGAAAGAACACGGCTCGTTCGCCGCCTTCCTCAAATCATGGCCGGCGAGCGATCAGATCGGCCTGATGGAGCACTTCAAGAAGCACGCCTCGCACCTCGGCCCGTCCGCGACGATGTACTTCCTCCGCTTCAATGGCTGGGACAGCTTCATCCTCTCGCCCGACGTGACCAAAGCGCTGATCCGCGAAAAGGTCGTCAGCAAAGCGCCAACATCGAAGGCCGACATGAAAGCCGTGCAAGCGGCGTTCAACACGTGGACGGAGCAAAGCGGCCTGCCGCAACGCGACGTGAGCCGGATACTCTCGTTCAGCGTCGGACCGAGCACTTAGCGATTCCCCTTCTCCCCTCCGGCCGCTTCGCGGCCGGCGGATATTAAGTCGACAGGATCGCACAGCGATCCCGAGCCGGAGAAGGGGTTGGGGGATGAGGGGCGTTCGATCGTCGCGGTGCTTCGTGTAGACACCGCGTCTTGTCTCCGCCCCTCACCCGCCGCTTCGCGGCGCCCTCTCCGCGAGGGAGAGGGCTATTGCAGACCCTCGATCTCGCTGTGCCACTTCCAGGCGTCGGCGATGATCTCATCGATGCCGCGCGTCGGCGACCAGCCAAGCTCGCGCAGCGCCAGCGAATTATCCGCCAACAACGCCGGTGAATCGCCGTCGCGTCGCGGCGCGGGGATTGCGGGAACGCGCTGGCCTGTCACGCGCTCGATCGCGGCGATTAATTCGCGCACGGTGACGCCATCGCCAGTGCCGAGGTTTGCGGCGAGACTTGCGCCGCCGCCCAGCAAACGTTCAATCGCGCGCACGTGTGCATCCGCCAGATCGAGCACGTGGACGTAGTCGCGGAGGCAGGTGCCGTCGCGCGTGTCGTAATCCTCGCCGTAAATGCGGAACGCTTCGCGGCGGCCGAGCAAAGTGAAAAGCGCGAGCGGAATGGCGTGGCTCTCGGGCTCGTGGCGCTCGCCAATCCCCTCGCCCCACGCAGCGCCGGCGGCGTTGAAATAGCGCAGGTGCGCAAACGAGCCGCCGCGCGCAGCGGCGGCGGCTTCGCTCAAACGCTCGGCGTCGAGCTTATTCTGGCCGTAGGGGCTGGCGGGCGCATAGGGATGCGTCTCGTCCATCGGCAGGCGTTGCGGCGCGCCATAGACGGCGCAGGATGAGGAGAACACGAACGCGCTTGTGCCAGCATCGCGCATCGCGTCGAGCAGCGTCTGCGTGCCGCGCACGTTCACATCATGAAAGCGCTCGGGAAACTTTACCGACTCGCCGACCTCGATCAGCGCCGCGCAGTGCAGCACAGCGTCAGGCCGGTGCACGGCGAACACTTCGCCGAGGCGCGCGGCGTCGCGGATATCGCCCTCTTCCAGCGGCCCCCACTTGGCGAACTTGGCGTGGCCGTTGGAGAGATTGTCGTAAACGACGACCTTGTGCCCCGCCCGCGAGAGCGCGAGGCAACAATGCGAGCCGACATAGCCCGCGCCACCGGTTACAAGAATTGTCGCCATGCCCGCGTCCTGTTAGAGGCTCTGCCCCATGAGCGCCACCATGAATGAGGCTTGGGCCAAGGTCGAGACAGAGGCCGCACGCTTGCGTGGCGCCAAGCTGCTCGATCTGTTCGCCGCCGATCCCAATCGCGTCGAAACGTTGACGTTTGAGGCCCCACACTTGAAGGCCGACTTCTCAAAACAGCGGATTGATGGGCCTGCATGCGATGCCGTGGCCGCGCTGGCGCGAGCGGCGGATTTCGATGGCTGGCGCGCGAAGCTCTTCAACGGTGAAGCCGTGAACACGACGGAGAACCGCGCCGCGAGACACTGGGCGCTGCGCATCACCGATCCGCCCGGCGGCGACAATGAAGTCACCGCGGTTCTGGATCGCATGCACGAATTCGCACACGAGATCGGCGAAAGTGGCGACTTCGATGCGGTGATTCACATCGGTATTGGCGGCTCGGACCTTGGGCCGCGCTTGGTGCTCGACGCCCTGAAGGCCTACCGGCGATCAAACATTATAGTGCGCTTCGCCGCCAACGTCGACGGCGCGGACGTGGCGGACGCGATCGAAGGACTCGATCCGAAGCGGACACTGCTTATCGTCGTCTCGAAGACATTCACGACGCAGGAAACGCTCGCCAATGCCGAGTTCGTGCGCGCATGGGGGCCAGCCCGCATCGCGGCGGCGACCGCGGCGACCGAGAAGGCTGTCGCCTGGGGCGTGGCTGAGAGAGACGTGTTCCCGTTCTGGGATTGGGTCGGCGGGCGCTACTCGCTGTGGTCAAGCGTGTCGCTCGTCTGCGAGATCGCGCTGACGCATGGCGTTTTCTTCCGCATGCTCGAAGGCGCGGAGGAAATGGACACCCATTTCCGCAATGCGCCGTTCGCGGAGAATCTGCCGGCTATCTCCGCTGCCGTGCAGATGTGGAACCGCGAAGCATTGGGGCACGGCTCTTACGCGCTCGTCCCGTATTCCGAGCGCCTGCGTCTGCTGCCGGCATGGCTGCAACAGCTCGAAATGGAATCGAACGGCAAAGGCGTTAGCCGCGATGGCGCGCCGTTGAAGCGCTCCGCCTGCGCCGTCACGTGGGGCGCGGCCGGCACCAACGCGCAGCACTCGTTCTTCCAGTTGCTGCATCAAGGTGTCGACGAGATCCCGGTCGAGTTCATCGTCAATGCTGGCGCGCAAGAAGGCCCGGCATCACATCGCGCCAAAGTCTACGCCAACGCCCTCGCACAGGCGCGCGCGCTGATGGTGGGCAAGAGCGCAGCACAAGCGAAAGCCGAGATGATCGCCAAAGGCGTGAGCGAAGCCGAAGCCGAACGGCTGGCGCCACACCGCGCCTTCTCCGGCAAGCGCGCCTCGACTTTGATGGCGATCGACGAGCTTTCTCCCGAGGCCCTGGGCGCGCTGCTGGCATTTTACGAACACCGCACGTTCGCGGAAGCGGTGCTCGCGGGCATCAACCCCTTTGACCAATGGGGAGTCGAGCTCGGCAAGGAAATGGCCGCCGCCCTGCTGCCGGCGCTCGAAGGCGGTACTCCGCCTGCCGATCTTGATCCAAGCACAGCCGCTTGGGTGCGACAGCTGCGCACGTAACAAGCGGAAGGCAATTGGCCGGGCGCGCACCATCGGCTATGGTCCGGCCCATGGGGACGCACCCGGCTGCTGAGCCAAGCCGGCGGGGAAAGTCACGATGCGCAAAGTAGTTATGGCGTGCTTGCTCGGCTTCGCCGCGTTGCAAGGCGTGATGGTGACGAGCCAGGCGCTCGCCCAAGGCCAGCAACAGCAAGGTGGCAAGGGCAAAGGCAAGGGGGCGCCGTCGCGCCCGACCCCGCAGGTGGCGCGCTGCCCCGACCTTGGGGTCGGCACAACCGCGTTCGTCACCGAAGTCCCCGGCCAAGCACCTCTCGGCCCGAACGAAATCGCCGTGACCTGGCAAGTGCGCAATGACGGCAACACGCCGTTTGTCACCGGCAACGTGGCCGACACGTCGGTAGCTCTCGAATACACAACTGCGGCTGGCCCAACGCGCATCGCCATCGCGCCGGCCATCACGACGTTGGACGCGGACGGGCACGTCTCGCTGGCCTACGCGCATGCGGTGCGCGGCGTGGTGCGCGGCGTGGTTCCCCCGGAAGCGATGGGGCGGCGGCTGCGCCTCAGGCTCGTCTATGCGAGCGAAGGCACGCGCCGCGGCATTCCCGATTGCAATGAAGCGAACAACGTCGCGCCGCTGCCGCCGCGCCCGCCGGCGACGCCAGTGAGCGCGCCGGCGCCGTCTGGGCGCTAATCCGCGCGACCTAACGAACGATCAAGTCGCTAGTGGCTATTCGAAATCCCGTATCGCTTCGACGCGCAGGTCCATTTGGTGGCCTATAGAACGTACGTGCGGCGTATCGCAAGTCACGCATGCCATTGTACCATGAGCCGCCCCTCAGGACGTGGCGCTCGCAATCCACCAATTGAAATGCGCCGCCATCGGTCGGCGCACGGTCGTAGGTGTTCGCATAGCAGTCTTGGACCCACTCCTGGGCATTTCCGATTAGATGGACCAACCCGAATGCATTTGGATCGTAGTCCGTGCGTTCGGCGGTCCATCGATCCCCATCATCGCAAGGCACAGGGTCACGGACTCGATCTTGGACTCTAGTGATTGCTGCGCTTCCCGCGGTGTCAGACCCGTTCGCTATCCGGCACAAAGCACGCGCGGTTGCGGGATAGTCCCCTGACGTCGCCCCAGCTCGCGCCACGTACTCCCATTCGGATTCTGACAGAAGGCGATACTGCCTAGAGGTCATGCGGCTCAGCCAAGCAACATAAGCAACGGCATCATCCCAAGAGATGCACACGGCGGGTTCAGTCTCGGACCCTTGGACAAAACCTACATTGGTGAAACCACCGTTCGCGTTCTGGGTAAAGCCACCATTGTGATCGACATCCGTCCAGCAGCCACCCGCTTGAACATAGTTGGTCGCGCCTACGAACCTAGAAAACTCTCCACGTGAAATCTCGAAACGGCTCACGGCGAAAGCCGCCAACTGCACTGAGTGCGCCGGTGCTTCATCGGACTCACGCAGGGATTCGTCTCTAGCTTGTCCCATTACGAATGAGCCACTCGGCACAACAACCATCTCAGGGCATTGGCTAGGTTCATCACAATCGCGAAAAGCCTCACCCTGCGCGTACAACGTGATCGGCGGCGTCTGAGTCTGACGAAATGCCTCAAACCGGATGGCGCCCCATCCCAGAACACCAATCAAAGCAATCACTATTGTCGCAAGCGCCACCCAAACTGCGGATTTCTTTCGCTTCCGAATTTCGACTTCCGTAGCTCCGACCTTTCGTTTGAGCGCATCGCTGAGCTTCTGGAACCCAGGATGCGCGTCCCATGCGTCATTGCCCTTCGACCTGGGCCAATACCGGTCTCCGCCGACGCGCGGACACAGATCTTCGCAATGAATCCTGGAAAAGGGAAAGGGTATGCCAACGTCGTCAATTATGACGTTGAGCAGGTTCCCTCGCTTATTTGCTATGGTCGCTTCGCGCCAAACGGGACTTTCTGGCGTATTCAGGACTTCCTGTGACCAGACAATTATGGTCGCTTTTGCGGACAAAATCCTGCGATCGAGTGACTCGTGCCACGCATCACCAGCAACGAGGTCCTCATCCCAGAATACTGAATATCCTAGATTTTCGATCGCGTGAGCGAGGGTACTTACCGCCGGCCGATCAGCGCGACGATAGCCAATGAAAACTTGCGCGGGACTCCCCAGACCCATGTGATCTGACAAGAACGATTATTTCGACGTCGTCAAGTGTGAAGAAACTCACGCTGCCCTCGCCGCAGCAACGACCGCAGCTTTCACATCGTTTACGGCGGAGCGGACGAGCTTTTCATCGTCGCCTTCGGCCATGATGCGGACAAGCGGCTCTGTGCCCGACTTGCGGACGAGCAAACGCCCAGCGCCCTTCAAGCGTTCTTCGGCGTCTTTGATCGCGGCCTTCACGGTGGCGGCTTCCATCGGGTCGGGCTTGCCACGTTCGTAGCGCACGTTTTCGAGGATTTGTGGCGCCGGCTCGAATTGCTTGCAGACTTCGCTGGCCGGCTTGCCGGACTGAACGACGACGGCGAGCACTTGCAGAGCGGCCAGAAGGCCGTCACCGGTGGTGGAAAAGTCACTGAGGATGATGTGGCCGGATTGCTCGCCGCCGACATTGTAGCCCTTGGCGCGCATCTGCTCGACGACGTAGCGATCACCGACGTTCGTGCGCTCAAGCTTCAGCGAGAGGCCCTTCAGAAAACGCTCTAGGCCGAGATTGCTCATCACGGTGGCGACGATGCCGCCCTTGGTGAG
>JADLHI010000500.1 GCA_020848895.1 Hyphomonadaceae bacterium | reverse complement strand
TTTCAGCTCTTTTTCACGACCCACAAATTTGAGATTCATATTTACTCCTTGATGTTTAAAACAATTATACGATAATCCACGATAAAACAACTTAATATTGTGTCATCGACTTTGAGATTCCCAAGAAATATGGCATCAAACAAACCATCGCCGATACGCTTGGCATCGGCGGGATCATGCGCGGACTGCGTACCATCCCCGTCTTTCTCGACATCTGCAAAGACATGGAAGAAGTCTGCCCCGATGTGACTTTCCTGCAATACGTCAACCCGATGGCGATGAATACTTGGGCGATCAACAAAGCCAGCAAAATTAAAACCGTCGGCTTGTGTCACAGCGTGCAAGGGACAGCCGAAGTCCTCGCCGAAGATATCGGCGTGCCTATCAATGAGATCAACTACCTGTGTGCGGGCATCAACCATATGGCGTTCTATCTCAAGTTCGAACGCAATGGCGAAGACCTCTATCCAAAAATTCGAAAAGTTGCAGAAGCCAAATCCTATGCCCGCGGCTATCGCGAACTTGCCAACCATGTCCGCTATGAAGTCTTCAAACGCACAGGCTATTTCGTCACCGAGTCAAGCGAACACTTCAGCGAGTATGTACCGTGGTTCATCAAACAAAACCGCCCCGACCTGCTCGAAGAATTTGAAATTCCCGTTGACGAGTACATTACACGCTGCGAGATTCAGATCGCCGAATGGGAAGCCGATAAAGCCGCCCTCGAACGCGGCGAACTCAACGAGTCCTATGAACGCAGTCAGGAATACGGCTCGCTCATCATCCATTCGCTCGAAACAGGTACTCCGCGCGTCGTCTATGGCAACGTCGCCAACCACGGACTCATCGATAATCTACCCGATGGCTGCTGTGTTGAAGTCCCTGTACTCGTCGATAAAAACGGTTTGCAACCCACACACATTGGCAGCATGCCGCCGCAACTCGCTGCCATGCAACAGACCAACATCAACGTGCAATCGCTGGTCGTCGAAGCTGCGCTCACTCGCAAGCGCGAGCACATCTATCACGCCGCCATGCTCGATCCGCACACTGCCGCTGAACTCAGCCTCGACCAGATCTGGTCACTCGTTGACGAACTCATCACAGCCCACGGCGACATGCTCCCCGAATACCAATGAGCCGCGCGCTGACTCTCCTTCTTCTTTCATCTTTCTTGTTAGGATGTAAACCCGCCTCCGACTCACCCCAGCCTGCCACTACCTCAATAAAAGAATCCACACTCATGCCTTCCACTACCCAACCTTCGACCTTTGACCTTCAACCTGCAACCCACTGGTGGCACCCCACCGCAGGACTCACCTGGCAATGGCAGAT
>JADLHI010000155.1 GCA_020848895.1 Hyphomonadaceae bacterium | reverse complement strand
GCCGCGTGATCGCGGATGACCCGATTAAAGAAGAGGAGCGGCTGAACGCGGCGCTGAGCCAAGTGCGGCGCGCGCTGGAGGATATGCTTGAGGGCGATCCTGGGCGCATTTCCGGCGTTTCGCGTGAAGTGCTCGAGACCTTCCTGATGCTCGCCAGTGACCCGAGTTGGGAGCTGAAGCTGCGGCAAGGCGTACGGGCTGGACTATCTGCGGACGCCGCCGTCGAGCGCATACGCGGCGAACACCGTGCCAAGTTCAACGCGACGCGCGATGCCTATTTGCGTGAGCGGCTGCATGATCTGGAAGACCTCGATAATCGTTTGCTGCGCGCGTTGGCCGGCGTCGAAGGCGGTGCGGGACAGGCGCTGCCGGACAATGCGGTGCTCGTTGCGCGCGAACTCGGCCCTGCCGAACTTTTAGACTATGGCGCGCGTCTCAAGGGCGTTGCGCTGGAAGAGGGCGCCAACACAGCGCACGCGGCGATCGTCGCGCGGGCGCTGGGCATTCCGATGGTGGGCTTACTGGCGGGCCTGCTCTCGCGCGTCGAAGCCGGCGATCGCATCGTTCTCGATGGAGAGCGTGGCGAAGCGCGCTTGCGGCCCGAGGAAGCGTTCGTTCACACCTACAAACAGCGCATCAACTTGCGTTCGGCGCGGGCCAAGGAATTTGCGCGCCTGAAGAACATTCCGCCGGTGACCGCCGACGGTGAGCGTGTGACGTTGCTGTTGAACGCCGGCCTGGCGCTTGACGTGCACCACCTCGATGAAGCCGGCGCCGAAGGCATTGGCCTGTTTCGCACCGAGTTTCAGTTCATGGTCTCCGAACAGCTGCCGCGGCTTGAGAGCCAGACCATGCTGTATCGGGATGTGCTCGATGCGGCGGGCCTACGGCCGGTCACGTTCCGCACGCTCGACCTCGGCGGCGACAAGGTGCTGCCGTACGTGGCGGCGGAGCGCGAAGAGAACCCGGCGCTAGGTTGGCGCGCAGTTCGCATCGGCCTCGATCGGCCGGCTTTGCTCCGCTACCAGCTCCGCGCCCTGATCAGCGCCGCCGCCAACCGGCGCCTGCGCGTCATGTTTCCGCTGGTTACGACGGTCAGCGAATTCGACGCGGCTCGCTCGCTTGTCGACCGGGAACTGGAATGGTGCCGGAAGAATGGCCGGCCGCCGCCGTCGCTAGTGGAGGTGGGCGTGATGGTTGAGGCGCCGGCGCTAGCGTTCTCGGTCCCAGACCTCAAAGGCCGCGCGGACTTCATCTCGATCGGCACCAACGATCTGATGCAGTATTTCTTCGCGGCGGACCGCGGCAATGCGCGCGTCTCGGATCGCTACGATATCCTCAGCGCGCCGGCGTTACGGCTCCTGAAGCGCATCCGCGATGATGCTGACGCGGCCCAGCTGCAAGTCTCGATCTGCGGCGAAGCAGCCGGGCGGCCGCTGGAGGCGATGGCGTTCACGGCGCTGGGTTTCCGCCGCCTCTCAATGCCGGCTTCGGGCATTGGCCCGGTGAAACGGCTGATCCTGTCCATGGAAGTGCAGGCGGTGGAGCGCGTCTTGGCCAAGCTTATGAGCCGCAATCGGCCCTCGATCCGCAACGAACTCACAGAATTTGCGGCCGCGGAAGGTTATGCGCTGTAACGCGCGTAGGCCGCGCGTTGAGGTATGCTTGATTCGTGATTAGTCTTTTTCGGTGGCGCAAAATTTGCCTTTGTAAACGTAAGGTCTCCCAGGAGTGACCGACCGCTCGATGCTGCAACCGATACCTACCGATCCACAACCGACTGGCGAACCGGTCGATGCGCGAGCGCAACGTCAGGCCACCGCGGCGCCTTCGCCTGTCCTGGAGGATGCCTGGCGGGCAGGCCGCAAGCTGTCGGAAGCGCGCCGGCAACGGGGATGGACGCTGGATGAAGTCGCGGATCGCATCCGGGTCCGGCGAGAGTTTCTGGAAGCGCTTGAGGAGATGAACGTCAAGCTGCTGCCGGGCAAGGCATACGCGCTGGCGTTCCTGCGCTCCTACGCGCGCGAACTTGGCATCGAAGAAAAGGCGCTGGTTGACCAGTTTCAGGACGAGTGCGCGCTGACACGCGATGATGTCGCTGCGCCCGCAATCCGCACTCCGGCCTCCAAACCCCGCCAACGCCCGCCGTGGGTTTGGGCGGCGGTCCTGATCATTGGTCTGGCGGGCCTGGTCGGATGGCGCGCGCTCGAGTCACAGCTTCGCAGCGAGGGCGAAACGCCGGTTGTGGCGTCGGGGACGACCGGAGCGGTCGGAACCACCCCAGTATCGACGGGCGCCGTGACGCGTCGGGTCGTGGAGATCCGGGCTTTGGCCGACGCTTGGCTTGAGGCGCGTGGGCCGGACGGGACGGTGTTCCTATCTCGGAACCTGCGGGCGGGCGATGTTTACCGTCCAGACGCAAGCCCTGGCTGGACTTTGCACGCTCGCGATGGCGGGGCTTTCGAACTCTATGTGAACGGGGTTTCGGCCGGCCTTTTGGGGACGGCGGGGATGCCGGTGCTTGGCCGGTCAATCGACGAAATCCAGCCGCTGACCCAGGCCAGCAACAGCCCGCCTCGCAGCTAAGCCGCAGTTCCCAGGGCTGTTAGCGGCCCAGCGGGCGCGCTATCTCCGGCTGGAAAGGACGTGCTCCCATGGACGGCGCCGCAGGCGACCTGCACCACATTCGGCCCTGGCGGCGGATTGAACGCCGCCGGTCGCGGAAGATTCGTGTCGGCGCGGTCGAAGTGGGCGGCGATGCGCCGATCACGGTGCAGTCGATGACCAATACGGTCACCGCGGACGCCAAAGCGACGATCAACCAGATACGGCAGCTGGAAGCCGCGGGCGCGGACATCGTGCGCGTGTCTTGCCCTGATGAAGAATCGACCAAGGCGTTTGCCGAGATCGCGCGCGCCGCGAAAGTGCCGTTGGTCGCGGACATTCACTTTCACTATCGCCGCGCCATTGAGGCGGCCGCCTCGGGCGCGGCCTGTTTGCGGATCAATCCCGGCAACATCGGCAACGCGCAGCGCGTCAAAGACGTCGTTCAAGCCGCCAAGGATCACGGCTGCTCGATCCGCATCGGCGTGAACGCTGGATCGCTTGAGAGTCATTTGCTGGAGAAGTACGGCGAGCCTTGCCCTGAAGCGATGGTCGAGAGCGCGCTCTACCACGCGGCCTTGCTCGAAGAGCACGACTTCCGCGACTACAAAATCAGCGTGAAGGCGTCCGACGTTTTCCTCACCGCTGCCGCGTATCAAGCGCTCGCTGAAGCAACCGATGCGCCGCTGCATCTCGGTGTCACCGAAGCCGGTGCGTTGCGCGCGGGAACAGTAAAGTCGTCGATCGCGATGGGATCGTTGCTGTGGGCCGGCATCGGCGACACGATACGCGTGTCGCTCGCGGCCGATCCGGTTGAAGAGATCAAGGTCGGCAACGATCTGCTGAAGTCGTTGGGCCTGCGTCAGCGCGGCGTCACCATCATTGCGTGCCCTTCGTGCGCGCGTCAGGGCTTTAACGTCATCGCCACCGTGGATGAGCTTGAAAAGCGCCTCGCGCACATCGCGGAACCGATCACGCTCTCGATCATAGGCTGCGTCGTGAACGGCCCCGGCGAAGCGCTGATGACCGACCTGGGCTTCACCGGCGGCGGCAAGGGCGCCGGAATGATGTATGTGGCAGGCAAGCCGGACCATAAGGTCGACAATGGCGCCATGATCGACCATATCGTTGGACTGGTTGAGGAACGCGCCCGAACGATGCGCGAAGCGAAGGGCTGAGCGATGCTGCAGCGCCACCTGCAGGACACGTACGAATACCTGTTCGACACCGCTCACACCGCCCTTAAACAGGGCGGCTCGTTCGCGCCGTTCGGCGCGGGCATTCGTAAGACCGGCGAACAAATTCACACCAATGTCGATCTGCCGATCGATCGGTCCGCGCCGCAGGATCACATCTCTGGCCTGATCGCTGGCTTTCGGCTCGACGAAAAAGAGAATGGTCTGATCGCGGCGGGGCTCGTCTTCGATGGCCGCTCGGGCAGCGACAACGCGGCCGCTCTTTGCTTTCACCTCGAAGTCGCGAACGGCCAGGCCGTTGAGGTGATCGTGCCCTATGCGCGCCGCAGCGTCGAAGAGATTGCGTTCGACGATCCACAGGTCTCGGAAGTGCAACCCGAGATTTTTGCCGACCTCAGTTAGCCGATGTCAGCGTACGATAGATTGGAACGGCGCCTGTCGCAGGCGGTCGATCGGTTCGAGCGTGTGGAAGCGCGTCTCGTCGCCGCCAGCGACGGCGCGGAAATCGTCAAACTCGGCCAAGAGCACGCGGAGTTGAAGCCGCTGGTGGAAGCTGTGGCCGCGGTGCGCTTGGCGCGCGAGGAGATGATCAATCTCGAAGCCATGGCCAAGGACGGCGATCGAGAGATGGCCGAACTCGCCGAAGAAGAGTTGAAGGGCCTGCGCGACAAGCTGCCCGAGTTGGAGCAGACGGCGCTGATCCTGCTTGCGCCAAAGGACAAGGACGAGAGCGCCTCGGCGGTGCTGGAAATTCGCGCAGGGACGGGCGGCGAGGAAGCGGCGCTGTTCGCCGGCGATCTGCTGCGCATGTACCAGAAGTACGCCAGCAAGCGCGGCTGGAAGTTCGAGCTTGAGGACATTTCCGAAACCGGCATCGGCGGCGTCAAGGAAGCGGTGGCGAGCGTTACCGGCAAAGGCGTGTTTGGGCGGCTCAAGTTCGAGAGCGGCGTGCACCGCGTGCAACGCGTGCCGGAGACCGAGGCGGGCGGGCGTATCCATACATCGGCGGCGACGGTTGCAGTGCTGCCCCAGCCGGAGGGCGACGTCGATATCGTCATCGACGACAAGGATATCCGCATTGATACGATGCGCGCCTCAGGCGCCGGCGGCCAGCACGTCAACAAGACCGACTCGGCGGTGCGGATCACGCATATTCCCTCCGGAATCGTCGTCATCAGCCAACTTAAGTCGCAGCACCAGAACCGCGCGCAAGCGATGCTGATGCTGCGCACAAAGCTCTATGACGCTGAGCGCGAACGCCAGGCTTCGGAGCGCGCGGCCGAGCGCAAAGGGCAAATCGGTTCGGGCGATCGCAGTGAGCGCATCCGCACGTACAATTTTCCGCAAGGGCGAATTACCGATCACCGCATCAACCTGACGCTCTACAACCTCTCGGAGGTCATTGAAGGCGCGCTCGATCCGGTGCTCGACGCGCTCGCAGCTGAAGAGCAAGCGCTGAAGCTCGCGGCGCTGGAGCGGGGCGAATGAGCGAGACGCTGGTCTCGCTCTGGACAGATGTCCGCAAGCGCCTCGAAGCGGCGGGCGTCGACACGCCCGTGCTTGACGCCAGGTTGTTGCTCGAAGCGGGCGCGGGCGTCTCGCGGCTGGAGATCGTAACTGATCCGCGGCGCATCGTTGATGACGCGCAGGTCGAGGCTGTGAACGCGCTGACGCAACGGCGCGAGGCGCGAGAGCCGGTCAGTCACATCCTGGGCCGCAAACATTTTTGGACGCTCGATCTTGCGGTGAACGCCAACGTTCTGACGCCGCGACCCGAAACCGAGTTCGTCGTCGAAGCCGGATTGCAGGAGACGCTCCCCGCCGACGCTCCGCATCGCATTCTCGATCTTGGCGCCGGCTCGGGTGCAATCATTCTTGCGCTGCTGAAGGACAGACCGAACGCGACCGGCGTTGCCGTCGATATCAGCGAGAAGGCGATCGAGACCGTGCGCGTCAACGCCGAACAGCTTGGCCTCGCCGACCGTCTCGAAATTCGTCAGGATAATTGGGCGGCCAGTCTCGATGAGCGCTTCGATCTGGTGGTTTCGAATCCGCCCTACATCCGCACCGGCGACATCGATGAACTGGCGCCGGAGGTCTCACGCTTTGAACCGCGCCTGGCGCTGGATGGCGGGGACGATGGGTTCGTCGCTTACCGCATCATCGTTGCCGCGTTGCCCCGTCTGCTAAAGCCGCGGGCGGCGTTCGCGCTGGAAGTGGGGATCGGTCAGGCGGAGGCCGTGAGGGCGATGGCCGAAGAGGCCGGCCTCTCCACAACCGAGCCGCGCCGGGACCTCTCGGGCATTCCCCGCGTTGTTGTTGGGCACGCGGCATAATCCACCGTCTGGAAAAAGCCCTTGGATCGGTGGGCGCGACGCATTAAGTTCGGTGCCGGAATCGATGGCGGAGGGGCTTTTGTCCGTCGGTTCGCACGGCTAGCAGGCGTTAAAGCGCCACTGGCGGCTCCCTCAGTAAGAGGTTCAATCGCGGCGCTTGGCGCTGCTTGGCACGGCCCGAACCATGAAGAACGGGCTTTTGAAATGAGGCGCATTCGGCGGCGGGCCCTTGGCCTTGGCGCTGTTCGCCCGAAACGGAACCACAAAGCAAATGGTGCACTTCCAATGAAGCGTCAGCGGGGCCGCGGCCGTAAGCCGGGCGGCGGTGGTGGCAATTACCATCACAACAATAATCAAGGCGGCCATCACCACCCGAACCGCCAGCTTGAGACCAATGGTCCAGAGATAAAATTCCGCGGCACCGCCTCGCACATTCACGAGCGTTATCTGGCGCTCGCGCGCGATGCGCAGAGTTCAGGCGACCGGGTGCTGAGCGAGGCCTATCTGCAGTACGCCGACCACTATTTTCGCTTGGTCCGCTCGATGCAGCCGGCAACGCCGGTGCAGCAGCCGCAGCAAAACTTTAACGAGGGCGCTGAGTACGAAGGCGACGACGAGGCGAGCGCTGAAAGCGAAGGCTCGGAAGAAACCGAAGTCCGCGCCGAAGGCGAAGAGCAGGCTTCGGGCGAGTTTCAAGGCGAGCGCCAGCAACACTATCGCGAAGGCGCCGGCGACCGTGGTGACGGTGGCCAGCGGCGCGGCCGCAACCGCCGTCGCTTCCGTCCCGAGGGCGAGCGCGAAGGCGGCTATGAAGCCCGTGACGGCGAGCGCAGCGAAGGCGGCGAACCGCGTGAACATCGTGAGCCCCGCGAGGCTCGGGAGCCGCGTCAACCGCGGGAACGGGCCGAAGGTGAAGCCCGCGAACCGCGAGAGCCGCGCGAACCGCGCCGCGAGCGTCAGCCGCGCGAAGATCGCGACTCTGGCGGCCGCGAGGGCTTTTCAGATGGTCCGAAGCCCGCCTTCCTGCGCAGTGGCGGCGGAAGCTCCGGCGAATAATCAGCGCTTGGATGTCGGCGGACGAGGCGGCGCGGCGAGGCGCCGTTCCAGATATTCGCGGGCGTGACGCTCAACCTCTTCCAGGTGATCCTCGCCCGGATCGCGGCCACGGAAGAAGTGATCCGCGCCTTCGATCGGCGCGCCATCTACCTTTATGTTCTTTTGCGTGCGGATACGGCCGATCACGCGTTCCATGTCCTGCGCGGTCGTCACGCTGTCGCGCGTGCCATAGATGATAACGCCAGACGCTGGGCACGGCGCGAGGAACGAAAGATCGTAGTGGTTCGCCGGCGGCGCCACGGCGATGAAGCCGTCGATCTCCGGGCGCCGCATCAGCAGCTGCAGGCCGATCCAGGCCCCGAATGAGTATCCGCCCACCCAGCATTGCTCGGCGTTGGGATTCATCGCTTGCAGATAGTCGAGCGCGGAGGCGGCGTCGGAAAGTTCGCCCATGCCGTTGTCGAAAATGCCTTGGCTGCGGCCGATGCCGCGAAAGTTGAAGCGCAGCACGCCAAAGCCCTTCGATGTGTAGAGCTTATAAAGCTGGACGGTAACCCGATCCTGCATGGACCCGCCAGCGCGCGGGTGCCCATGGAGAATAAGCGCGATCGGCGCGCCCTCTTTGGCCGGTTCCTGGTAACGGCCTTCCACGCGCCCCGCGGCGCCTGGGAAAATTACTTCCGGCATTCGTTCTCGACCTCAGAGCCGCCCGGAAATGCGGGCGGCTAATTCTTGACTAAAACACTCGGGTATCTTAGCTGACAGCGTAAGAGGCCCGGCCCCAAAGGGGGCGGCTTCTAGCACTCAATTTGGGGACGGGCGAGGGCGCGGGAAGGGACAGGCATGCGTTTAACGTCGAAAGGCCGCTATGCGGTGATGGCGATGGCCGATCTGGCGCTGCACGGCGGCGCCGAGCGGGCCGTGCCGCTGCAAGAAGTTGCGCGCCGGCAGGAGATTTCGCTCTCCTACCTCGAACAATTGTTCGCGAAGATGCGCCGCGCCGGCCTCGTATCGGGCGTGCGCGGACCGGGCGGCGGCTATCGGCTCTCGCGCGCCGCCGGCTTGGTGACGGTGGCCGAGATCATCGAAGCTGTGAACGAGCCGATCAAAGCCACGCGTTGCGACTCCGCTTCATCCAAGAGCTGCATTGGCCGCAACGGCCGCTGCATCGCCCATGGCCTCTGGCAGGAGATGGGCGATCGTATCCAAGTGTTCTTGGCTTCGGTCTCGCTGGCCGATGTTCTTGAACAACGCTTCGACGGCAGCGCGCGCGTCGCGGCGGAATGATCCAATGACGAAAACGCCCGTCTATTGCGACTACAACGCCGGCGCGCCAATCCGCGCGGAAGCGGCGGTTGCGATGTCGCGCGCGCTCGCGGCGGGCGGCAATGCGTCTTCGGTGCACAGCGTTGGCCGGCGCATGCGCGCGATGATCGAAGACGCGCGCGAACGGATTGCCGGCGCGCTCGATGCGAGCTCGGAGAATGTGGTGTTCACATCTGGCGCGACCGAAGCGCTGCATCTGGCTTTGGATGCCTTTGAGGGCCACTCAAACCGCGTGCGGGCGAAGACGCCCGTGAACAAGCACGATCTGGATGCGCTCGACCCGCTTTCGCCGGCCTCCCTGATCGTTGCGGAATGTGAGCACGACGCGTTGTTCGAGGAGGGCAAGCAGCGCTTCATGCTGCGTGCACCGCTCTTGAACGGCGGGCTGGTTGATGTCGATGCATTGGAGGGGGTTCTGCGCGTGGCGGAAAAGCCCGTGCTCGTCGCTGTTCAACTCGCAAACAACGAAACCGGTGTGATCCAGCCGATCGCAAAGATCGCCGCTCTGTGCCGCGAACATGGCGCTTTGCTGCTTGTTGACGCCGCGCAGGCGTTTGGGCGCATCCCCGTCAGCATCGCCGATCTCGACGCGACGTATCTCGTCGTCTCCAGTCACAAGCTGGGCGGGCCTCCCGGCGCTGGCGCGCTTGTGTTGGCGCCCGGCGCGCCATTCGTGACGACGCGCTTTGGCGGTGGGCAAGAACGCGGGCGCAGGCCTGGCACTGAAAACGGCGCAGCCGTGGTCGGCTTCGCTACAGCTGTCGAATGGGCTCTGAAGGATCGCGACAACGACGCCAAGCGTCTCGCCGCAATGCGCGACCGCTTCGAGGCGGCGTTGCCGAAGGATGCGGTGGTGTTCGGGGCCAGTGCGCCGCGCCTGCCCAACACGTCGAACTTCGCGCTGCCCGGGTTGAATGCGGAAACCGCCGTGATTGCGATGGACCTTGAAGGGGTCGCGATCAGCTCAGGCGCCGCATGCTCGTCCGGCAAGGTGCGATCGAGCCGCGTGCTGGCGGCGATGGGCGTGGCGCCACAACTCGCGAAGGCGGCGTTGCGCGTGAGCTTTGGGCACGAGTCGAAGCAGTCAGACGTCGATGAAGCGCTCGCAGCGCTCCTCAAGATCAGTGCGCGTCGCAATCGCGAGGCGGCGGCATGAGTGCGGTGAAAGAAACCATCGACAAAGGCACACTCGACGCCGCGCGGGCGCTTGAAGCTGAAAAATACAAGCACGGCTTTGTCACCGAGCTTGAACAAGAGCTGGCGCCGCCGGGTCTGAACGAAGAGATCGTCCGCTACATCTCGGCCAAGAAGGGCGAGCCCGAATGGATGCTTGGGTGGCGGCTCGAAGCGTTCAAGCGGTGGCAGACCATGGAAGAGCCGACGTGGGCGCTCGTTTACTATCCGCCGATCGATTACCAGGCCGCGCGCTATTACGCGGCGCCGAAGGCCGGCGCCAAGTACAAGAGCCTCGAAGACGTCGATCCCGAAATCCTCGATACCTATAAAAAACTCGGTATTCCGCTCAAGGAAGCCGAAGTTTTGCTTGGCGTCGAAGGCGCCCCGCGCGTCGCCGTGGACGCGGTGTTCGACAGCGTCAGCGTTGTGACAACGTTCAAGGCTGAACTTGCCAAAGCCGGTGTGATCTTCTGCTCGATGAGCGAAGCGGTGCGCGAGCATCCGGAGCTGGTGAAGAAGTATCTCGGCTCCGTCGTGCCCACATCCGACAATTTCTTCGCCACCCTTAACAGCGCCGTCTTCTCTGACGGCTCCTTCGTTTACGTTCCTTCCGGCGTGCGCTGCCCAATGGAACTCAGCACCTATTTCCGTATGAACGCGGAAGGCACCGGCCAGTTCGAGCGCACGCTCATCATTGCCGACAAGGGCGCTTACGTATCTTACCTCGAAGGCTGCACCGCGCCGATGCGCGACGAGAATCAGCTCCATGCCGCCGTCGTCGAGTTGGTGGCACTTGACGATGCGGAGATCAAATACTCCACCGTACAGAACTGGTGGCCCGGCGATTCTGAAGGCAAGGGCGGCATCTATAACTTCGTCACCAAGCGTGGCGACTGCCGCGGTGCGCGCTCGAAGATCAGCTGGACGCAGGTGGAGACCGGCTCCGCAATCACGTGGAAATATCCAAGCTGCGTGCTTCGCGGTGACGATAGCTCCGGCGAATTCTACTCGATCGCGGTGACTAATGGCCGCCAGCAGGCGGACACCGGCACCAAGATGATCCACCTCGGCAAGAACACGCGCTCACGGATCATCTCCAAAGGTATTTCCGCCGGGCATTCATCGAACGCCTATCGCGGCCTCGTTTCGGCACATGCCAAGGCGAAAGGCGCGCGCAATTTCACGCAGTGTGACTCGTTGCTAATCGGCGATCAGTGCGCCGCCCATACAGTGCCCTACGTCGAGACGCGCACTCCGGACGCGCAGTTCGAGCACGAAGCAACAACGACGAAGCTTTCAGACGATCAGCTCTTCTACCTGCGTTCCCGCGGCATTCCGGAAGAGGAAGCGGTGGCGCTCCTGGTGAATGGGTTCGTGCGCGAAGTGTTGCAAAAACTGCCGATGGAATTTGCGGTGGAAGCGCAGAAGTTGCTCGAAGTCAGTCTCGAAGGGAGCGTGGGATGAGCGCGTGGCGCTATGCTCTGGCTGCGTGTGTCGTGGCGCTGGCGGCGTGCAACCAGCAGCCTGCCAATCGGGAAGCCGAGGGCTCGGCGGCGCCGATTGAGACGCCGTCTGAAGCGACCGACGGCGCACGTGCGGAAATCCCGCCAGTCGACGCTTCGCTCCTAGGCGCGCCAAACGATGCGTTCACCGCCATCGAGCCCAGCGAGGTCGGCGTTTTTGGAGCGCCGGCGGTGATGGAGGCGCTTGAGCCGCTGCTGGGGCCAGAAATGATGGAGAGCGCCGATGTCAGCCTCACCGTGCGAGAGAATGGCGATCAGGCCATTGCCGATGTCGTGCGGACTGGCCTGCAAGACGATTCTGTTTCCGGCGGTCATGTTCGCATCGAGTTTCATCGCGAGGCCGACGGCTGGTTTCCGGTGAACGCGTACCGTCGGCGCCAATGCGCGCGCGGCGGTGAAGCGGGCCAATGGACAGCGGGGCTGTGCCCATGAGCGAACGCGAATATTGGTTTGCGCGCCGTTACCCGCTGAGCGATCCGCGGCAGGCTTTCGCGCCGGTGCATTGGAAGGGCTATTTCGTGTCGCTGGTCTTCGTATCGGCGCTCACGGGTGGGGGCGTCGCGTTTGCGTGGTTCGGCGCCAACAATGAGATGTTCCAAGGCGTCATGGTGTTCGCGGTCGTCGCGCTGTTGGCGGGCGTGTGGTTCACGCTGACGGCGAAGGCGAATGGCGACCGGATTCGCACCGTGGCCGACTACAAGAAGGACAAGCAGCAGCGTGTTTGACGTTAAGGACCTCCATGTCGCCGTCGGCGGCGCCGAGATCATCAAGGGGCTCTCGCTTTCTGTTCCAGCCGGCGAGACGCACGCGATCATGGGGCCGAATGGCTCAGGCAAGTCGACACTCTCATACGCCCTTGCCGGGCGCGACAATTATGAGGTGACGAGTGGTTCGGCGGCGCTTGGCGGCGTCGATTTGCTCGCGCTTGAGCCGGAGGCGCGCGCCGCCGCGGGACTGTTCTTGTCGTTCCAATATCCGGTCGAAATTCCGGGCCTCTCAGCCATCGCGTTCTTGAAGGCCGCGCTCAACGCTCAACGCAAGGCGCGCGGGCAAGAGCCGATGCCGGCGCCGGAAATGCTGAAGCTGCTGCGCGCCAAGGCGGAGGCGCTCAAGATCGATCCGGAAATGCTGAAGCGG
>JADLHI010000154.1 GCA_020848895.1 Hyphomonadaceae bacterium | reverse complement strand
TCGGCGATGTAGGTTTTTAGGTTGTGGCCGATGAAAGGGGCGCTGTCTTCGCTCATGCCGGCTGGAAGCCGGCGGTCCTTGCCGCCGGCGCCGCGTTTGAAGGCCATCGGGTCGCGTGGGTCGATGGTGAGGCTGTCCTTCTCATAGACCGAATCGAGGATGTCCTTGATGTGCGACTTGATCGATTGCGGCGTGATGCCGTTCGCCAGATTGTAGGCGTTCTGCTTCTCGCGGCGGCGCGCGGTTTCGGCCATGGCGCGTTCCATCGAGCCGGTGACTTTGTCAGCATAAAGTATGACTTTGCCGTCCACGTTTCTTGCGGCGCGGCCGATGGTTTGCACGAGGCTGGTTTCGCTGCGCAGGAAACCTTCCTTGTCGGCGTCCAGAATCGCGACGAGGCCGCATTCGGGAATGTCGAGGCCTTCGCGCAGCAGATTGATGCCGACCAATACGTCGAACGTGCCGAGGCGCAGGTCGCGGATGATTTCGATGCGCTCGACGGTGTCGATGTCGGAGTGCATGTAGCGCACGCGCACGCCTTGCTCGTGCATGTATTCGGTGAGGTCTTCGGCCATGCTCTTGGTGAGCACGGTGACGAGGCTGCGATAGCCGTTCTTGGCGACTTCTTTGACTTCAGCGATGCAGTCGTCGACCTGACTTTGGCCGTGCGCTTGCACGGGGCGCACTTCGACCGGCGGATCGATGAGGCCGGTGGGGCGAATGACTTGTTCGGCGAAGACGCCGCCGGTGCGATCGAGCTCCCACGGGCCGGGCGTGGCTGAAACGTGCACGGTCTCGGGACGCATGCGGTCCCATTCTTCGAATTTGAGCGGGCGGTTGTCCATGCATGAGGGCAGGCGGAAGCCGTACTCGCTGAGCGTCGACTTGCGGTTGAAGTCGCCTTTGTACATCGCGCCGATTTGCGGAACGGTGACGTGGCTTTCGTCGGTGAAGACGAGGGCGTTGTCGGGGAGATATTCGAACATGGTCGGCGGCGGCTCGCCGGCTTTGCGGCCGGTGAGGTAGCGGCTGTAGTTCTCGATGCCGGCGCACGAGCCGGTGGCGAGCATCATCTCCATGTCGAAGTTGACGCGCTGTTCGAGGCGCTGGGCCTCCAGCAGTTTGCCGTTTTCGCGGAAGTAAGCGAGGCGGTGCGCGAGTTCGTCCTTGATGGAGCTGACAGCCTGCTCAAGCGTCATCTTCGGCGTGACGTAGTGCGAGTTGGCGTAGACTTTGACGGCGCCCAGGGCCGCGACTTTGCGGCCAGTGAGCGGATCGAACTCGTCGATGCTCTCGACCTGGTCGCCAAAGAAGGAAAAGCGCCAGGCGCGGTCTTCCAAGTGCGCGGGCCAGAGTTCGATAGTGTCGCCGCGGACGCGGAACATGCCGCGTGCGAAGCCCGCCTCGTTGCGCTTGTAGTGCGTGGCGACGAGTTTGCGGATGAGTTCTTGGCTGCCGAACTCGTCACCCGTTTTCACGGTGAAGGTCATGCTCGTATAGGTTTCGACCGAGCCGATGCCGTAGATGCAGCTGACGGAAGCGACGATGATGACGTCGTCGCGCTCAAGGATCGCGCGCGTCGCGGCGTGGCGCATGCGGTCGATCTGCTCGTTTATGTTCGATTCTTTTTCAATATAGGTGTCGGTGCGCGGCACGTACGCTTCGGGCTGGTAGTAGTCGTAGTACGAGACGAAATACTCGACGGCGTTGTCCGGGAAGAATTGCCTGAACTCGCCGTAGAGCTGCGCGGCCAGGGTCTTGTTCGGCGCGAGGATGAGCGCCGGGCGCTGCGTCTGCTCGATGACCTGCGCCATCGTGAAGGTTTTGCCGGAGCCGGTGACGCCGAGCAGGACCTGGTCTTGCTCGTGCTTCTTGATGCCGGTGACGAGTTCGTTGATCGCGGTCGGCTGGTCGCCGGCCGGCTGGTAATCCGAAACGAGCTTGAAGCGCTGGCCGCCCTCGAGCTTCTCCCACTCACGCTTCGGCCGATGCGGCATCCACATGGCCTGGTTCGTGTCGAACGTGATCGGCGCCTCGGACACGCCGGGCGGGGGAGGCTGGGAACGTGGCATGAACACGGAAGATAGGGCGCGCGACCGGCAGCCGCTAGCGCCGCATACGACTCTCTGAAAGCGGTGCGGGACGATGGATTGCCATGATCGTTCGAGGTCCGCGTGTGGGGCGCTTGGCCGGGCTACGCCACCAAAATCCTGGGGGCAACGTTTTGCCCTGGCTGTGACGCCAGAGGGCATATTGGTGCGCGTGGGCGACGCTTGCCCGCACGGAAGCACATGGCTGCGGTCGTCCGCACTTCTATTGTGACAAGTATATGAATTATATGTTCTATTTTCATATCGCCAAGCCGCGCTCGTGGATCTGGGGGCGGCTTGGCTGGGCCTGTATCGGCACCAAGATCGTCCACTGACGCCTAAAGGTCACACAAGTCGCGGCCCTTCATCTTCGGGGCGGAAATCGGGCGTTCTCAAATTGACCTTGGTTAAAATGTGTCGTTAGCGTTGCCGCAGCATGGCGGGAGTCGACTGCCGGACTTTGTCCGGACGTCCCTGGGGGGACGTGTCGATGACGTTAACGCAACAGTTCGGGCGATGGTCGCTCGAAGGAGATCTTGGGTTCGCCCGTTGGTGGGGCCCGGCGCTCTAGGGGGTTCGAAAACATGTCAAAGAAGACGCAGACAGGACAGCGTAAGTCCCTGCTGACGGGCGCTTCGGTGCTCGCAGCCGCGGCGGCAGCGATCGCGGCAACGCCGGCGATGGCGCAAGATGCGGAAGATGAAGAAGCAATCGTCGTCACGGGCACGCGCCTGGTGCGTCAAGACTTCGAAGCGATCAGCCCGATCACGACGGTCGGCGCCGAACAGCTCGAACTGACGGCCACGATCACGACGGAATCGCTGCTGAACGAACTTCCGCAGATCATTCCGGGCAACACGCGTACGTCGAACAACGCCGGCGGCGAAGACTTCGCCACGGTCGACCTTCGCGGCCTCGGCCCGAACCGCACGCTGGTCCTCGTGAACGGCGAACGCGTTCCGGCCTCGTCGACGACGGGTACGGTCGACATCAACACGATCCCGGCCTCGCTGATTTCGCGCATCGAAGTCGTGACCGGCGGCGCATCGGCCGTGTACGGCTCCGACGCTCTCGCGGGCGTCGTGAACTTCGTGCTGAAGGACGACTATGAAGGCGGCGAAGTCAGCATGACGTACGGTTCCGAACTGGAAACCGGCAACGTTGCTGAATTCGAAATCAACGGCCTCGTCGGCGGCAACTTCGCCAACGGCCGCGGCAACCTCACGGTGTACGGCTCGTACTACAATCGTGAAGGCATCCTGCAGAGCGAATACGACTATTCGCGGGTTTCCGGCGCGCTCTGCTACGACGGCTCGGCAAGCGGCAACTGGTACTTCGTCTGCGATAGCGCGGCTGAGGCCCAGGCGGTCATCGACCAGCCCGGTCCCGCGGGCATCTACGGAGCCGTTGGTGGCTCGGGTACACCGGCTTGGGGCTGGATCACGAACAGTGCGGCCGGCGCCGGCGCCGACAAAGTCTTCGGCACGCCAGACGATACGGGCAACCCGTTCGGTGGCGCTGCCATCGGCAACAACGTCGGACCTGACCTTATCGCCGGCACGGCCGACGATACCGGCATCTTCAACAACGCGACGGCGCTGTTCACCCTGCTTCCGGGTCAGTTCGCGGCGGCCAACACGGATTGTAACGCTGCCACGGCTGGCGTTGCGGTGCGCGGCGGCAACCTGTCGTTCAACGATGCTGGTCAGCTGACCCCGCGCTTCACCGCCGGCGCCTGCGGCGTTCCGGATCGTGCGGCTGGGTCTTCGCGCTACAACTACGCGCCGGATAACTTCCTGGTTATCCCGGGCGAGCGTATCGCGCTCTCGACCATCGGCCACTACGACATCTCCGACACGCTGCGTCTCAACGTTCTGTTCAACTACACCAACTCGCAGAACGAAGTTCAGCTGGCGCCGACCCCGGCGACCGGTCTGACCATTACGCTGACGCCGGCGATGCAAACGCTGATCTCGACCAACCACCCAGACCTGTGGACCGCTCTCCAAAGCCGTCCGAACAAGCTGGCGCCGTTCGTCATGGACCGCCGGACCAACGAAGTTGGCACCCGTAACGGCCTCACCGAGAACAACGCCTTCTTCTTCCTGACGAGCCTCGAAGGTGCGCTGGGCGACAACTGGGATTGGGCTTTGTCGGCATCGTATGGCCAAAGCTCGTTCACCACGCGCGGCCTCAACAGCGTGAACGCGACGGCGCTCCGTCAAGGTCTCGCTGGTTGCCAAAATCCAGATGGCTCGCCGATGGGCGGCTCGGCTTTGCCGGGCTGCGTAGCGCTCGACATCTTCGGCCCCGGCACGCTCAACCGCGATCCGGACGGCGCTGGTCCGTTGCAAGCTGGCGCGATGACCTCGTTCATCCGCGTCAACACCTTCAGCAACGTGAAGGTCGAAGAGAACCGCCTCTCGGGTTACATCCGCGGCGATCTGTTCGAGCTGCCGGCTGGTCCGGTCGCCTCGGTGTTCGGCTTCGAATATCGGGACACGTTCGCGGCTCAGTACAACGACAACGAGCAACGCACGGGCAACATCTACGGCTTCAACGCGATCCAAGACACCGAAGGCCAAGTCGATGTGTACGAATTGTACACGGAAATCTCGGTCCCGCTGATCAGCGAGCAACAATTCGCTCACTACCTGGGTCTCGAAGCCGGCTTCCGCCGTTCGAACTACTCATCGGTTGGCAACGTCGACACCTACAAGATCGGTGGCGAATGGGCCCCGACCGAGTGGCTGCGCTTCCGCTACGTGTTCAACGAAGCAACGCGTGCGCCGAGCGTGTTCGAGCTGTTCCAAGCGGGCGACCAAGGCTTCCCGTCCTACACCGATCCGTGCCGTGACACGGCCAGTGGCGGCAACGGCGTTCCTGACGTCGCTGGCGTGACGCAAGCGTTCTGCGTTGGCCAAGGCGTTCCGGTCGGTCAGTATCCGGGCTTCGCGGCCAACAACTCGCAGGTGCAAGCCTTCGCGTTCGGCAACCCGAACCTGGCGCCGGAAACGGCGGAATCCACGACCTACGGCGTGGTGTTCCAGCCTGACTGGTTCCCGATCGGCGACTTCCGCGCGACGGTTGACTGGTACGAAATCGAGATCACTGACGTGGTCGCGGCCTTCGGCGCCCAGTTCTACATCAACGACTGCTACGTGAACGGCAATCTCTCGAGCTGCTCGCGTGTTGTCCGCAACACGACGACGGGTCAGATCTTCAGCGTGAACACCAGCCGCGGCAACCAAGGCACGTTCGCGACGGAAGGTATCGACATCCAACTCGAATGGTCGGTTCCGATCGGTCCGGGCCAGCTCACCATCAACGAGCTGTACTCGATCATCGACTCCTACCAGTTCAATGGCGCCGAGTTCGCCGGCACCTCGTCGGCAGGCATCGGCGGCGCGATCTTCGATGCGAAGTCAGTGCTGTCGTTGACGTACAACGTGGGTGACTGGACGTTGTTCGGCCGCTGGTCGTACGTGCCAGAGCTGACGTCGCAGAACTTCGCGCACACGACGTCGCCGGAGTCGAGCTACATCGACGTGGCGACCCGTTGGAACGTGACGGACAACTTCACGCTGACGGTCAACGTCGACAACGTGATGGACGAGTATCCGCCGCAAACCGCGGAAGGCTTCTTCAGCCAAGCCAACACCGACCCGCAACTCTATCGGGTCCTCGGCCGCAGCTTCGCGATCTCGGGCCGTTACCGGTTCTAAGATCGACGCTACTGTCGAAAGAAACTATGGCGGCGGACCGAAAGGTCCGCCGCTTTTCTTTTGCGCTGCGGTGCATGTCGCCGGACGGCGTGCTGGAGTACAATTCTCGCGTGTCAGAGACTTCTCAGTCACCAGGTCCGGCGCTCGTGGCCGGCCGCTCATGCGATGGCTGCACGCTGTGTTGCAAAGTGCTCAACATCGGCAGCCTTCGGAAACCGCGGAATGTCTGGTGCCAACACTGCGATATCGGCAACGGATGCATGATCTACGAACAGCGTCCGGGTGAGTGCCGAGACTTCTACTGCACCTATCGCGTCAGCCCCGAACTCGGCGAGGAGTGGAAGCCCTCGGTCAGCAAGATGGTGGTGAATTTCGAAAGCGGCATTCGGCGCGTGAACGTATCGGTCGATCCCGATTTCCCAGGCGCGTGGCAGCGTGACCCTTACTACGGCCAGCTGAAGGCGATGGCGCTGCACCTGTTGCGCGGGCAGGGCCACCTGTTGGTATGGGAGGGCGGCGAGCCGATCGCCATCTTGCCCAATCGCGACGTCCGCCTCGGCCCCGGCCGGGACAACATCATCGTTGTGCGCGGACGCTCGACGCCGACCGGTGAGGACTACGATGCAGTCTCTCTGGCGCCAGACGATCCGAGGTTGAGCGAATTCACGCAGAGCTAGGGCCTCGCGCTCTTAATCGGACGCGCCAATATGGACCGCCGGCGCCTCGCCGGCCTGCGCTAATCTATCCAGGTTGGACCGCGCGGCTCCGCCGCGCATGCGGCGCGGAGCGCCGCGCTCCCTCCTTGCCAGCTTCGGCGCAGGCCGGCGAGGCGCCGGCGGTCCATATTACGCTCGCGTCGAATTTAGCGCGCGAGGCTCGTCCTTCGTATTTAGGCGTGCAGCTACCGCAAAAGGGCGTCCCGACGCGGTCGCCATGGCTTGACCTTGGGGGGCGCGGCTCGTATTTGTCCGCCCTCATTCGGAACGGCTGTGGCGTCGAAGTCCGCGCTACCCCGCCGATTGGCACTAATTTTGGCGCGCCACCTGGTGGATCCGAAAGGTCCGCTTGGCGCGCTGTTTGAGTTTGAAAGAACGGAACGGAAGAGGCGAATGCCGACGATCAACCAGCTGATCCGCAAACCGCGGCACCCGAAGCCAGAGCGCAATAAGTCGCCGGCGCTGAAAGCGTCGCCGCAACGCCGCGGCGTCTGCACGCGCGTTTACACGACGACGCCGAAGAAGCCGAACTCGGCGCTTCGTAAGGTTGCGAAGGTTCGTCTGACCACCGGCATCGAAGCCGTGTGCTACATCCCGGGCGAAGGCCACAATCTGCAGGAGCACTCCGTCGTGCTCATCCGCGGCGGCCGGGTGAAGGACTTGCCGGGCGTTCGCTATCACATCCTGCGCGGTGTGCTCGATACCCAAGGTGTCAAAGACCGCAAGAAGCGCCGTTCGCTCTACGGCGCCAAACGTCCGAAGTGATCTGAACGAAGTGAAGATCATCCCGGACGGCAAGGCCGATCCGGGATCTTGTTCAAGAAGGAATGCTGTAAATGTCCCGCCGTCACCGCGCCGAGCCGCGTCAAGTTCTGCCCGATCCCGTTTATGGCGATCTCGTTCTGACGAAGTTCATGAACTACGTCATGTACGAAGGTAAGAAGTCCGCCGCCGAGCAGATCGTCTATGGCGCGCTCGAAACGGTCGAGAAGAAGCTGAAGCGCCCGTCGATCGAAGCGTTCCACGATGCGCTCGGCAATGTGGCGCCGTCCATCGAAGTGCGTTCGCGCCGCGTCGGCGGCGCCACGTATCAGGTGCCGGTCGAAGTTCGCCCCGAGCGCCGTCAAGCGCTCGCGATCCGCTGGCTCGTTGGCGCCGCGCGCGCGCGTAACGAGAACACAATGGAAGAGCGTCTCGCGGGCGAAATCCAAGACGCCGCCAACAACCGCGGCAACGCGGTGAAGAAGCGCGAAGACACGCACCGGATGGCGGAAGCCAACCGCGCGTTCTCACACTACCGCTGGTAATCCCTTAGGGGACCGCCGGCATCTTGCCGGCCTGCCGGCTGGAAGCCGGCGCTCCTCCGAATAACGGACAGAATTGTCATGCCTCGTCAGTATAAAATCGAAGACTACCGCAACTTTGGCATCATGGCGCACATCGATGCCGGCAAAACCACGACGACCGAGCGGATTCTGTTTTACAGCGGCAAGTCGCACAAGATCGGCGAAGTCCACGATGGCGCGGCCACCATGGACTGGATGGAACAAGAGCAAGAGCGCGGCATCACCATTACGTCGGCTGCTACGACGACGTTCTGGAACGGCAAGCGCCTGAACATCATCGACACCCCCGGCCACGTCGATTTCACCATCGAAGTCGAGCGCAGCTTGCGCGTGCTCGATGGCGCCGTCGTCGTGCTCGACGGCAACCAAGGCGTTGAGCCGCAGACCGAAACCGTTTGGCGCCAAGGCGACAAATACAAGGTTCCGCGCATCATCTTCGCCAACAAGATGGATAAGACCGGCGCTGACTTCTACATGTGCGTCGAAGACATCAAGAAGCGTCTGGGCGCACGTCCAGTGCCGTTGCAATTGCCGATCGGCATCGAGTCCGGCTTCAAGGGCCTGGTCGATCTGGTCGAGATGAAAGCGATCATCTGGAAAGATGAAAGCCTCGGCGCGAAGTTCGACATCGTCGAAATTCCGGACGACCTGAAAGAAAAGGCGATCGAGTATCGCGCCAACCTGGTCGAAGCCGCCGTCGAAATGGACGACGACGTCATGGCCGCGTACCTTGACGGCAACGAGCCCGACATTGCGACGCTGAAGCGCTTGATCCGCCTCGCAGTGCTGAAGGCCGCTTGGTACCCGATGCTGCTTGGCTCGGCGTTCAAGAACAAGGGCGTGCAGCCGCTGCTCGACGCCGTTGTCGATTATCTGCCGAACCCGCTCGATCGCCCGGCGATCAAGGGCGTCGACATGGACGATCCGGAAAAAGAGCTGACGCGTCCGTCGAGCGACACTGAGCCGATGGCGCTGCTGGCGTTCAAGATCATGGACGACCCGTTCGTCGGCACGATCACCTTCTGCCGCATCTATTCGGGCATCCTCAATGCCGGCGACGCGCTGCTCAACTCGACGCGTGACAAGAAGGAGCGTGCGGGCCGCATGCTGCTGATGCACGCCAACAACCGCGAAGACATCAAGGAAGCGTACGCCGGCGACATCGTCGCGCTCGCTGGTTTGAAGGAAGTCCGCACCGGCGACACGCTCTGCGATCCCAACAAGCCGGTGATCCTCGAACGCATGATTTTCCCGGAGCCGGTTATCGAAGTGGCGGTTGAGCCGAAGTCGAAGGCCGACCAGGAAAAGCTCGGCGTCGCGCTGGCGAAGCTGGCCGCGGAAGATCCGTCTTTCCGCGTGTCGACCGATCAAGAGTCGGGTCAGACCATCCTGAAGGGGATGGGCGAACTCCACCTCGACATCAAAATCGACATCCTGCGCCGTACCTACAAAGTCGAAGCTGCCGTCGGCGCGCCGCAAGTCGCGTATCGCGAAAAGCTCGGCCGCGCCGCGACCATTCTCTACACGCACAAGAAGCAAACTGGCGGTTCGG
>JADLHI010000153.1 GCA_020848895.1 Hyphomonadaceae bacterium | reverse complement strand
CCCTATTCCAGTCAACATGCCCGCGACATCCTGCCGAACGTGAACGGGCTGATTGCCGCTGGAAGAGACGCCGGGGTGACAATTATCTTCACCAGGGCGAGTACGACCGACACGCCGCCGTATGCGAGACCGACGTGGTTCGATGAAGCTGTCGCCTACGGACCTCTCGCCGCCCTCCTGCGGCTGGGCCGCGGCGAGCGTGAGCTGTCGAAATCCCTGGATGTGCGCCCCTCCGATCTCGTAATCGACAAATACCGCAGCAGCGCGATGCTGCCGCAATCGTCGAATATCCCGGAGTTTCTCCAACAACGCGGGATCGATACGCTTATCATCGTTGGCGCTCTGACTAATTACTGCTGCGAGAACACAGCTCGCGACGCGTGCCAAATGGACTACAAGGTATTCTTCGTCACCGATGCGACCGCGGCGTTGACCGACGAAGAACACAACGCTTCGCTCGGCAGCGTTGGCGGCCATGCAGATCTGCGATCCACCAAGGAAATGATCGATCTGCTAGCACGCTTTGCGGTTGGCTCGTCGGGCTGACGGCGCCTCTGCCCGCGAGCGGAGGCTGGTATCCAGCGAGCGGATACAAGGCTTCAGTTTCGCCGAAATGACTGGCGATTTGTCGGCAGGGACAGGCGCGGCGGCGTGTTGGCGCTAGTGTGCCATCATGAGCGACGAACCCCTGATCCTGGAAACCTTTGGCGCCATCGCGCGGCTGACGATGAACCGGCCTAAGGCGATGAATGCGCTCAACCTCGCGATGATCGAGGCTTTCGCAATGGTGCTGCCGCGCCTTGCGGCCGATGACGACATTCGCGTGCTGGTGCTGACCGGTAGCGACGGCGCCTTCTGCGCCGGGGCTGACCTGAAGCAGGCGCTCGCCGGCGATCCCGCGCCCGGCGAGCCGGACTTCCTCGATCGCGCCCGCGCCATGACCGAGCAACTCGCGAGTTTCCCCAAGCCGGTGATTGCGGCGCTCAACGGCGTCACCATGGCGGGCGGGCTCGAGATCGCCATGTGCGCGGACATCATCATCGCCGCCGATAGCGCGCAGATCGGCGACGCGCATGCCAATTTCGGTGTTTTCCCTGGCGGCGGCGGCGCGGCAGTGTTGCCGCGCGTGATGCCGCTCAACACCGCGCTTTATCTGCTCCTCACCGGAAAAACGCTGTCGGCGGCCGAGATGAAGGCGCTAGGGCTGGTGAGCGAGGTGCACCCCGCCGCCGCGTTGGCGGACGCGGCGATCGAGCTGGCCCAACTTATCGCAACGAAGAGCCCGGCAGCTCTGCGCCGGATGAAAGAAGTGGCGCGCACGAGCGCCGACAAGACGCGCGCCGACGCGCTTCTGCATGAGCAAGTGTTGCTGCGCGCGCATCTGCGGTCGTCCGACCTCGCCGAAGGCCTGCGCGCCTTCGCCGAAAAACGGCCGCCGCGTTTCGTCGGCAAGTAAGAGGGGAGCGGGATGGGCAACGTCTATGTTTGCGGCGTTGGCATGACGCCGTTCGGCCGCCATAAGGACAAGAGTTCTTACGACCTCGGCAATGACGCCGTGGCCAGCGCATTGCGCGATGCCGGCGCGACGGCGGCGGACGTGCAGGCTGTCTACTATGCCGGCGCGACGGCCGGCTCTCTGCATGGTCAGCACTCGATTCCCGGGCCAATCGCCGCGCGTCACGCGGGCCTCGGCGGCCTGCCGGTGTTCAGCGTCGAGAACGCCTGCGCCTCCGGCTCCACGGCGTTTCATCTGGCGGTGCAGGCGGTGAAGGCCGGCGAATGCGACATCGCCGTCGCGCTCGGCGCCGAGAAGATGAACATCGCCGACAAAGCGCGCATGTTCGCTGCCTTTGACAGCGGCTGGGACGTCGAGACGGCGGAGCAGAACAAGGCGACACTGCTGGCGCTTGGCGCCGGCGTCGAGCCGCCGCCGGGCAGCACCTCGGAAAGGCCCTACAGCATCTTCATGGAGGTTTACGCGGCCTTTTGCCGGCGCCACATGCGCCGCTTCGGCACCACTCAACGCCAGATCGCAGCGGTGGCGGCGAAGAACCATGCGCATTCCGTGCATAACCCGCTGGCGCAATTCCGCGATGCGATGACGGTCGAACAAATTCTGACCGCGCCGCCGATCACCTATCCGCTGACGCTGCCGATGTGTTCGCCGATCAGCGACGGCGCCGCAGTGGCGCTCGTTTGCAGCGAAGCGGGGCTGAAGCGGCTCGGCAGCGCGGGGCGCGCCGTGCGGGTGCTCGCCAGCGTGGTGCTGACCGGCGTCGAACACGATCCAGACAATCACGAGCAAGGCATCGGCTATCGCGCCGCGCAACGCGCCTACGAGCGCGCTGGCGTCGGGCCGGAGGATATAGACGTTGCCGAAGTGCACGACGCCACGGCGATGGGCGAAATCCTGAACGCTGAAGCGCTGATGTTCGTTCCCCTAGGCATGGCGGGCCCCGCGGCCGAACGCGGCGAGTTTTCGCTAGGCGGCCGTCTTCCGATCAACCCGTCGGGTGGACTAGAATCCAAGGGTCATCCGATCGGCGCCACGGGCCTCGGGCAAATCTTCGAACTGGTCACGCAGCTTCGCGGCGAGGCTGGCGCGCGCCAGGTCGAGGGGGCGCGCATCGCGGCGCACGAGAACGGCGGCGGCCTTCTCGGCATCGAGGAAGCGGTGGTCGCCGTAAATCTCTTGAGCAAGGATTAAGGGAACACACGCATGGGCCACGTGTTCCGTAGCGCAGAGCAGGCGATGGCGGTCGACTCGCTGCGCCGGTTTCTCGCCGCCGAAGCCGACCCGCTGTTCAATCGCGAATACCGCGATCGCTTTGTGCCGCGCGACGTCATGGCCGGCATGATGCGCCAGCTGGCGCAGTTCGGCCTCGTCAGCGGCGTCGTGAGCGAAGCGCATGGTGGCCTCGGCCTAACTTGGCTGACCACACTCATGCTCTTCGAGGAAGTGGCGGCGACGTCGGCGGACCTCTCCGTGCCGGTGCTGATCAATTCCTTCGGCGCGCACCTTCTGGAAAAGATCGCGCCATCGGCGCTGCGGGAGCGTTACCTTCCAGGTCTGCTCGCCGGTGACAGTTTCGTCAGCATGGGCATATCGGAGCCCGACGTCGGCTCCAACGTGCTCGAGATCAGGACCCGCGCGCTGCGCGACGGCGATCACTGGGTGATCAACGGCGAGAAGACCTGGATCAGCAACGGCAGCTATTCCGACTTTCTCATCTGCACCTGCCGCACGTCCGACGATCCGCAGCGCGGCCTCACCAACATCCTGATCGACCGCAGCGAACACGGTTACGAAGTGCGCGACATCCACAAGATCGCGTTCAACAGCCAATCGACTGCGCAGATCTTTTTGAGCGACGTACGTGTGCCGGTCACAAACACGATCGGTGGCGAGGGCCAAGCGCTGCGCAACACGCTCGCGCTGTTCGAACGCTCCCGGGTTTTTGTGGCGATGCAGGGCGTGGGAATCGCCCGCCGTGCCTTCGAGGAGGGGCTGGCCTACGCCAAGGTGCGCTGGCAGCACGGCAAGGTGATCGCCGGCCATCAACTCATCGCAGCCATGCTCGCTGAGATGGCGACCACGGTGGATATGGCGCGTCTGCTCGTCTTCCGCGCCGCGCAGATGTTGGACGCAGGCGAAAGCGCCGAGATGGAAGCGGCGATGGCCAAGTACTTCGCCTGCGAGGCGGCGGTGACGGTCACGCGCAAGGCGGTGCAAATCCATGGCGGCAACGGCATTACGCGCGACTTTCTGGTCGAGAAGTTGGCGCGCGAGGCGATCGTGTGCCCGATCCCCGAAGGCACTTCGCAAATCCAACAGCTCATCATCGCCCGCGCGCTAACTGGTGTCGGCGCATTCTGACACTCACGAGGAAGGAAACGCACAATGCGCATTCAGGATAAGGTCGTTGTTGTCACCGGAGGCGCCTCGGGCCTTGGGCTGGCGACCGCGCGCTATCTTGTCGAGGAGAAAGGCGCGAAGGTCGCGCTGTTCGACGTCAACGAAGACGCCGGTCAGCGCGCCGCGGCCGAACTGGGCGAGAAAGCGATTTTCGTGCGCGCCGACATCACCAGCGATGATTCGGTGCGCCAGGCGGTTGCCGCCACGGCGGCGCGTTTCGGCGCGGTCCATGCCTGCATCAACTGCGCCGCGATCCTGGGGCCAAGCAAGGTGCTCGACAAGGAGGGACGGGCGCCGCCGCTTGCACGCTTCGCGCAGATGGCGATGGTCAATCTGGTCGGCGTCTTCAACGTGATGAGCCAGTGCGCCGAGCAGATGGCGAAAAACGAGCCCGAAGCCGGCGAAGAGCGCGGTGTCGTGATAAACATCTCATCTGGCGCGGCTTTCGAGGGGCAGGTCGGCCAATGCGCCTACGCTTCGACGAAGGCCGGGGTGATCGGGCTCAATATGCCGGCGGCGCGCGAACTCGGCGTATATGGCATTCGCGTCAATGCGATCGCGCCCGGCCTCTTCCTGACGCCGATGGCCGCGCAGCTCGACCCGAAAGTGATCGAGGCCCTCAAGGCGCAAACCGAAGCGCCGAATAGGCTGGGCGACCCGCGGGAGTTCGCGCACTGCTGCGCCTTTATCATCGAGAACGCCTACCTGAACGGCGAGACGATCCGTCTCGACGCCGCCTCGCGCTTGCGTGCGCGCTGACGGACGAAGGCAGCATGTCGGGGAGGACGCGATGAAACTCAACTTCTGCCGCGTGATGCGTCAACTGGCGCTGCGCCATGGTGAGAAGGAAGCGTTGGTCAACATAGAACGCAACCGGCGCTACACTTACCGGGAAT
>JADLHI010000152.1 GCA_020848895.1 Hyphomonadaceae bacterium | reverse complement strand
GTTCGGCGCTTGGCGACTTCTTCCTGGCGTTCAAATCAAAGTGGACGCTGCCGCTTGGCATTGCGGCCTTCTTGTTGGCGCAGCTTGCCTATGTGCTCATCTTCACCGCGATCTGGTTCTTCTCCGGCGACAACAGTCCGCTGACGCCGCGCTACATCGCCATGGGCGCGGTGATCGTGACGGCGATCGTATTTTTGGTCTGGATGGCGCCCAGGCTCGGGTGGATGGCGCTCGCCGTTGTGCCCTACGCGCTCGCCATCACGGGCATGGGCGTCGCCGCCATGTGGCTGCCGTGGGCGGGCTGGCCGGCAATCGTCGGCGCACTGCTGTTTCTAAGCAGCGACTTTGTACTTGCGGCGGAGCTCTTCCGTTTGCCGCCCGATGCCCGCCAGATCACGGCGCCGGTGGTGTGGTGGACTTACGCGGCGGCGCAGGCATTGATTGTTTGGGGCGTTATCGATCTTATCAAGGCAGAGGGCTGACCATGCGTGCCGTTGCAATCGCTTTCTTGATGACACTGACGGCTTGCGGGCAAAGCACGCCGCCGCCGCCCCCATCGGGCCCACAATATCAGAACGCCCAACCGATCATTGACCGCTTGGCGCTGATCGACGCGTGCTTGGCGTTGGCGCCCGATCGACGCGTTGTCACCATCAATCCTGCCGCAACCCGGACGCTGCGCCTGTCAGGCGAGGCCGGCAATCTCGATTGCGTCGTACCGGATGACGCACCCGATCCGGCGAACGCGACCGTGCTTCCAGCGCTCGACGATCCGCCAGCGGACGCGATTCAGTTTGTCCGCGCGCCCGGCGAAAACCCGGGTGGCGAATGTTACCAAGCGCCGGAAGTGCGCGACGCCCACGGCGAATTGCTGGGCTGGGTGCTCGATCCCGAGGGTTGCTAGCCCGCGAACGCGCCAGACTCGATCAAGCCGCACACGCGCGCGATATCGCCCGCGAGCGAACGGTCGCGCTCCATGTTGGCTGAAACGCCGCGCACTTTCGCCAACGCTTGCTGCAGCGCGCGCGATGTCTTCAGCGGCGCGTGAAAATCGAGGCCCTGCGCCGCCGCGAGCAGTTCGATAGCGATGACGTTGGCGGCGTTGCGTGCGATGTCTCCAGCTTTGCGGCCGGCAAAGGTCGCCATGGAAACGTGATCTTCTTGGTTGGCGGATGTCGGGATCGTGTCGACGACGGCTGGATGCGCGAGCGTCTTGTTTTCGGAAACCAGCGCGGCGGCCGTGACCTGCAGGATCATGAAGCCGGAGTTGAGGCCGCCCTCCTTCACCAGGAAGGCCGGCAAACCCGAAAGCACGGGATCGATCAACACCGCAAGACGACGTTCGCTGATCGAAGCGATCTCGGCGGCGGCCATGGAGATCATATCGGCGGCGAAGGCGACCGGCTCGGCGTGGAAGTTTCCGCCTGAGAGAATCGCATCGTCTTCGGCGAAAACGAGCGGATTGTCGGTGACGGCGTTGGCCTCGATCTCCAAACTCGCCGCCGCGCCGCGCAGTACATCGAGGCAAGCGCCCATCACCTGAGGCTGGCAGCGGATCGAGTACGGATCCTGCACGCGATCATCGCCGGTGAGATGCGACTTGCGGATGTCGCTGCCATCCATCAACGCGCGCAGCCGCGCGGCGACTTCGATTTGGCCTTTTTGACCGCGGGCGCTGTGAATGCGTTCATCAAATGGCGCGTCGCTGCCCTTCATGGCGTCCGTCGACATGGCGCCAGAAACGAGCGCCGCATCGAACACGTCTTGCGTGCGGAAGAGCGCGTCGAGCGCCAGCGCGGTTGAGATTTGCGTACCGTTCAGAAGCGCAAGGCCCTCTTTCGGGCCAAGGACAACGGGTTCGGCTCCAATGCGCTTCAGCGCCTCACGCGCGGCAATCTTCTCGCCGTTCATGCGCACATCGCCCTCGCCGATAATAGCGCACGACATATGCGCGAGCGGCGCAAGATCGCCGGACGCGCCAACTGAGCCTTGGGCTGGAATGATCGGCAGCGCGTTGGCCGCAAGCAGCTTTGTAAGCGTATCGACGACAACGCGGCGCACGCCTGAGCGGCCAGCCGCAAGCGTGACGATTTTGATCGCCAGAGCGAGACGCACGACGCGCTCGCCAAGCTCTGGGCCGACGCCCACGGCGTGGGAAAGCACGAGATTGCGTTGCAACTGTTCAAGCTGATCGGCGTCGATGCGCTTGGATGCGAGTTTTCCGAAGCCGGTGTTGATGCCGTAAAGCGCCGCGCCAGTGGCGAGCGCCTTGGTGACAGCGGCGGCGGATGCATCGATGCGCGCATAGTCGGCGGCGTCGAGCGTGACGTTGGCTTTGCCGGACCAGATGGCGCGGAGTTGGGCGAGTGAGAGTTTCATACTTTTCCCCTCGTCATTCCGGACGCGCGGAGCGCGATCCGGAACCCAGGAGCAAACGCACAGTTTGCGGCCCCTGGGTTCCGGGTTCTTCGCTACGCGAAGCCCCGGAATGACGACTGTGTTGATTCTGAATCAAGTGAGCGACGGCAGATCTAGCTTCTGCTCCTTTGCACACTGGATGGCTTCTTCGTAACCGGCGTCTGCGTGCCGCATGACGCCAGTGCCTGGGTCGTTCCAGAGGACGCGGGCGATGCGCTTTGATGCGGCTTCGGTGCCATCGCAGACAATGACGACGCCGCTGTGCTGCGAGTAGCCCATGCCAACGCCGCCGCCGTGATGGAGCGACACCCATGTCGCGCCGCCTGCGGTGTTGAGCAGTGCATTGAGCAACGGCCAATCGCTGACCGCGTCGCTGCCATCGCGCATCTTCTCCGTTTCGCGATTGGGCGACGCGACGCTGCCGCTATCGAGGTGATCGCGGCCGATCACCAGCGGACCGATCTCGCCTTTCGCCACCATCTCGTTGAACGCAAGTCCGAGGCGATGGCGTTGGCCAAGGCCAACCCAGCAAATGCGCGCGGGCAAGCCTTGAAACGCAATGCGTTCCTTTGCCATGTCGAGCCAGCGGTGAAGATGCGGATCGTTCGGGATCAGCTCTTTCACTTTTGCGTCGGTCTTGGCGATATCGTCCGGGTTGCCGGTGAGCGCCGCCCAGCGGAACGGGCCGATGCCGCGGCAAAAGAGCGGCCGCACATAAGCAGGGACGAAACCGGGGTACGCGAACGCATCTGCTACGCCGTTGTCTTTCGCCACTTGGCGGATGTTGTTGCCGTAATCGACGGTGGGGATGCCCATGTTGTGGAAGTCGAGCATCGCTTTGACGTGCACGGCGATCGACGCGCACGCGGCTTCGCGCACGGCTTCGGGATTTTGCGCGCGCGTTTTATTCCAACGTTCGACAGTCCAGCCAGCGGGCAGATAGCCGTTCACGGTGTCATGCGCGGAGGTTTGATCGGTAACGGCGTCGGGGCGGATGCCGCGTTTCACCATCTCCGGCAAAATTTCCGCGGCGTTGCCGAGCAGGCCAACCGAGATCGCTTCGCCTTTCGCGCACGCCTCGTTGATGAGCTTCATCGCTTCGTCGAGCGACTCCGCGCGCTTATCGAGATAGCGGGTTTGCAAGCGCTTATCGATGCGGTCGCTTTGGCATTCGATGGCGAGGCAGCAGGCGCCGGCCATGACGGCGGCGAGCGGCTGCGCGCCGCCCATGCCGCCGAGACCGGCGGTCAAAATCCACTTGCCCTTCCAGTCGCCGCCGAAGTGTTTGCGGCCCATTTCGGCAAAGGTTTCGTACGTGCCCTGCACGATGCCTTGCGTACCGATATAAATCCACGACCCGGCCGTCATCTGGCCGTACATCATCAGGCCTTTGCGATCGAGCTCGTCGAAATGCTCCCACGTCGCCCATTTCGGCACGAGGTTGGAGTTCGCGAGCAAAACGCGCGGCGCATCTGGATGCGTCTTGAACACGCCGACCGGTTTGCCGCTCTGGATCAGCAGCGTTTCGTCGTCCTCAAGGCGGCGCAGCGTTTCGACGATCTTGTCGTAGCTCTTCCAGTCACGCGCGGCGCGGCCGATGCCGCCATAGACGACAAGCTCCTCCGGATGTTCGGCGACATCCGGATCGAGATTGTTCATCAGCATGCGCAGCGCAGCTTCAGTCAGCCAGCTCTTTGCAGTGCGTTCCATGCCTCGCGGCGCGCGGATGACGCGCGACGGATCGCGACGGGGATCCATGTTTCCTCCCGGAATTTTGAGGCGGGTGTTAGCCTGCCGTAAGGTCCGCGTCCAATGCCACGGCATCGCACCGTGGCGCCGGGCCGCTGGCGGCGATAAGAAGCCACGAACTTGGGGACCCACCATGGCTCACTTCATCCACAACCGCCGCGCACTCTTGGGCGGCGGCGCCGCTTTGGCCGCCGCGGCGCTCCTGCCTTCCATCGCACGCGCAACGCAGGACGATTCCGCTGACGTGACCGTCAGCAACGGCCGGGTCGTCACCTACAGCATCTGGCGTCCAACCACCGTGCGCGCGGCGATCGTGTTCAGCCATGGTCAAGGCGGCAAACCGCAGAACTACGAAGCGCTCACCACGATGTATCGCGACGCGGGCATACTCATTGCGGCGCCCTTACACGTGGATTCGCTCGATCACCCTCATCACGGAGAGTATGATCGCCGCGCCGGTTTTGGCGCGCGCTGCGAAGACATGATCGCCGGTTTCAACTTGCTAACCTCACTTGCGCCGGATGCGCCGAAGGCCGTGTCGGGGCACTCCTACGGCGCGCTCATGTCGCTGATCACCGGAGGTGGATTGCCGCCGCCTGTGCCCGCGCCGCTCGCGCCGGTGACAGCGGTGGTGGCGTTCTCGTCGGCGGGGCGCGTGCCGGGGCTTGTGAACGAGCATAGCTACGCTGGCTTGACGGCGCCGACATTGATGGTGACTGGCGATCTGGACACTGTCGAAGACGCCGGCATCACCGATTGGCGCGATCACCTCTATCCGTTTGAGACGAGTCCGGCCGGCAACAAAATAGCGCTCGTCTATACAGGCGGCCATCACAACTTGATCGGTGGTCAGCTTCCCGCTGGCGCGAGCGGTCCAGATGCAATGCGCAACGGAACGGATTTCATCCTGGCGAACGCCGCAGGCGACGCGGAAGCTGCAGCGCGCATCGCCGCGCTGCAGACCAATGATGTGCGCGAAGTGATGCGTCGCTAGACGACGCGGCCGGCGAATACACGTTCGCGCAGCAGTGGCGCGCCGAGCCAATAGCTAAGTTCGGCAGGGTGCTTGATGTCCCAGATGGCGAGGTCAGCGGCCTTGCCGAGTTCGAGCGTGCCGACTTCATCGAGCAGCCCGAGTGCGCGGGCGCCTTCGCGCGTGATGCCGGCAAGCGCTTCTTCCGGGGTCAAACGGAAAAGGGTGCAAGCCATGTTGAGCGCCGCGAGCGGCGAGGTCATCGGCGAAGTGCCCGGATTGCAGTCGCTGGCGACGGCCATGTGCACGCCGGCTTTGCGCAGCGCGTCGATCGGCG
>JADLHI010000151.1 GCA_020848895.1 Hyphomonadaceae bacterium | reverse complement strand
CTGGCTGCTCCTGGGTCCCGGCTCTTCGCTGCGCTTCGGCCGGGAAGCGCTTGAGAGGTAATTGATTTGCGTTCTGAATAGAAATTGAACGTTTCGAACAAGACTGATAGATATGCTCTATGAATCGATACCTGCTGCGCTACTTCCTGGCCGTGGCCGAGCTGGGGTCGTTCTCAAAGGCGGCGCAGCGGGTCTCGGTGACCCAGCCCACGCTTTCGGTCGGCATCGCCAAACTCGAAGACGAGGTTGGGGCGCGCCTGTTCGAGCGAACGACGCGGCGAGTGTCGCTGACGCCGGCCGGCAGCAAGTTCCTGCAGCACGCGCGGCGGATCACGCAGGAGTACGAGGCCGCGCTCCGGGACGTCTCCGAGGCGCCGCAGCTGAAGCGGGTCCGCGCCGGTATTCTCTCGACCATCCCGGCGCGCGATCTGGAGCGCGTGGTGGCGGCGCACGCGCGAAACTCGGGCGGCGAAGCGCTGGAGATCCTGGACTCTACCGAACGCGATATCGCCAACCGCCTCTCAGACGGGCGTCTCGATGTGGCGATCTCGATCCTGCGGCCAGGGTTAGACAGCTTTGCGCAGGAAGAGCTGCGCAACGAACCTTATGTGTTGTTCGTCGCCGCTAACCACAAACTGTCGGGGATCGACGAGATCGAGGGCGGCGAACTGGCGGGCGAGACGATGATCGTGCGCCGCCAGTGCGAAGGCCTGCCGGAGATCAGTCGCTACTTCACCAATCGCGACGTGCGCCCCTCCTTCAGCCTGCGCACGCTCAGTGACGATCGCGCCATGAGCATGGTCGCGGCGGGCCTCGGCGTCACGGTTGCGCCTGCAAGTTTCAAAGCACCCGGGCTGGCATCGGTGAATCTTGCTGGCTTCGACCTCAGCCGCGATGTCGGCCTCGTCTTCTCCGATCGCATGCGCGATCGCGGCGGCGCGTTCGTCGAAGCGGTGCGCGGGACCTACGGGGCGGCGGGCGGACGTCGCAAAACAAGGTGAACGCTCGCCAGGCGCGTTGCCGCTATGTCATGTCAATGTTACGCTGACGGAACGTCGGGTCACGTCAGGGTGTTTAAGGGTCATGGCGCCTCCAGCTCGTCCAGTTTGGACTGGGCAGATTCGGCTTGCGTTGGTTGCGCTGCCGGTGAAGCTCTACTCAGCCTTGGATTCCAAGGAAAAGATTTCGTTCAACCAGATTCACGAACCTTCCAAGCAGCGCATTCGCTACGAGAAGGTCGCGCCTGGCGTTGGTGCGGTGTCGAACGACGAGATCGTCAAAGGCTACGAGTACACCAAGGGCCGCTACGTGCTCTTCAGCGATGAAGAGTTCGATGCGCTGAAAGTCGACTCGAAGAAGACGCTCGACATGGTGCAGTTCGCACCGGCCGACACGATCGACCCGATCTATTTCGACAAGCCGTACTACGCGCTGCCCGATGGCAAGATGGCGGACGAACCGTATCGCGTTGTGTGCGAAGCTTTGAAGAAAACCAAGACGGTCGGCCTTGGCCAGATCACCATGCGCGGGCGCTCGTACATCGCCGCGGTAAAGCCGTACGAAGGTGGGCTGACGGTTGAGACCGTTCACTATGCGCAGGAGCTGCGCAAGGCGAACGCGTTCTTCGATGAGATTCCGGGCGGCAAGCTCGACAAGGATTTGATCGATCTCGCCGAGGAGCTGATCAATCGCAAGAAAGCGAAATTCGATCCAACGAAATTCGAAGATGAGTACGCCCTCGCGATCGAGCGGCTGGTGAAGAAGAAAATCGAGCGGCATGGAGAATTGGTCCTGGAAGACCAGGAAGAGCCGTCGAAAGACTACGGAGATAACGTCGTATCTCTCGTCGAGGCGCTGAAGAAATCGCTGGCGAAGAAGTCGAAGGTGGTCGGCGAGGACGAGGAAAAAGCGCCGGCGCCGAAGCGCCGCGCCGCGGCCGAGCGCACCAAGACGCCGCGCGCCAAGGCGCCGGCGAAAGCGTCGACGAAGGCTGCCGCTAAGCGCGCGAAGAAATAAGATGAACTCGTGGACACGCTGTTTGTGATCCACCCATTCCCGGATTGGCGCGCAGCGCCAAGTCCGGGACCCATAACCCCAACTGCCCGACACCCTGAGCGCAACGCCCAAACCATGCGCGTTTATGGGTCCCGGGCTCGCCGCTTACGCGCCGCCCCGGGAATGGGTGTGTGATGGCGGCGAAGAAGACTACCCCCAGCAAGAGCGATCACATCGGCGATCTCGCCGAGTACAACCGCAAGCGCGATTTCAAGAAGACGACAGAGCCTGCCGGCGGGGCGGTCAAAGACGCCGGAGGCATGTTCGTGGTGCAGAAGCACGCGGCGACGCGTCTACACTACGATTTCCGGCTTGAGCACGATGGCGTGCTGATGAGCTGGGCGGTGCCGCAAGGCCCTTCCCTCGATCCGACGGTGAAGCGTCTTGCGATGCGCACCGAGAACCATCCGATCGAGTATGGCTCCTTCGAGGGCGTCATTCCGAAGGGTGAATACGGCGCGGGCTCGGTGATCATTTGGGACACCGGCAAGGTGAAGTGGCTGCTCGATCCTGATGAGGGCATGGCGAAAGGCGAGCTGAAATTCGTGTTGGCCGGCGAGCGGCTGATGGGCGAATTTCACATGGTCAAGATCAAGCCGCGCGAAGGCGAACGCGGCAATCCTTGGCTGTTGTTCAAATCAAAGGACGCATTCGCGGGTAAGGACGATCCTGTCGCGCGCAACGTCACGAGCGTGATCTCGGGGCGCACGATAGAAGATGTGCGCTCGGGCGGCGCCCGGGTGTGGAGCAGAGGCGGCGAACGCGCACCGAAAGCCGCGAAGCCGCCGAAATGGGCGTTCATTGAACCGATGTTGGCGACGCGCGTAGAGAAGGCGCCGCAGAGCGATGCCTGGATTCACGAGATCAAGTATGACGGCTATCGCATCCAAGCGGCAGTAAGCGGCGATAGCGTGCGGCTCTACACCCGCACTGGGTTGGATTGGACGGGCAAGTTTCAGCCGGTCGCCGACGCGCTGGCGGCGCTCAAGCTGAAAGATGTGCTGCTCGACGGCGAAATCACGGTCGCGCAGGCAAACGGCAAGACCGATTTTGCGGCGCTGCAAAAATCACTCGAAAACGGCGTCGCTAAAGGCGTTTCGTATTTTGTCTTCGACCTGCTGGCCGACGGCGCGAAGGATTTGCGCAAGACGCCGCTCAGCGTACGCAAAGAACGCCTCGCCGCCGTTCTGGCAAAAGCCAGGGCGCCGATTCAAATCAGCCCGTACTTTGAGGGCGGCGGCGCCGATGTGCTGGAAGCGTTCCGTGAGCAAGGCTTGGAAGGCATTGTCTCGAAGAAGGCCACGTCTAATTATGTAAGCGGACGGACGCATTCGTGGCTGAAAGTGAAGCTCGTGAACGAGCAGGAGTTCGTGATTATCGGCTATCAGCCGTCGCTGAAGGGACGCGCTTTTGCCTCGCTGATGTTGGCCGATCACGTCGGCGGCAAGCTCGTCTATCGCGGCAATGTCGGCGCCGGGTTCAATGACAAGGCGCTGGCGTCGCTGCAGGAGAAGCTGAGCAGAATCGCGCGCACGAAACCTGCGCTTGCCGTGCCGCGGCTGGCGGCGAAGGGCGCAAGATGGGTTGAGCCGAAGCTGGTTGCGCAGGTGAAGTTCGCGAACTTCACCGATGAAGGCGCGGTGCGTCACGGCGTCTATCTCGGCTTGCGAGGCGATAAAGCGGCGAAGGACGTGTTGGCCGAGCAAGCCGCGCCGGCGATGCGCACGCGCGTACGGCTGACGCACCCGGACAAGGTGCTGTTTCCAGAATCTGGCGTAACGAAAGCAGATTTGGCGGCCTATCTCGATATGGCCGCCGAGCGCATGGGCGCGCATCTGTATGGACGGCCCGTGAGCCTGGTGCGCGCGCCTGATGGCGCCGGCGAGCAGACGTTTTTTCAAAAGCACGCCATGAAAGGCATGCCGAAGGAGATCAAGCTCATTGGGATCGCGGAAAGCGACGGCAAGACCGAAGACTATCTAACGCTGCCGGACGCCGCCGCGATTGTTTCGGCGGCGCAGATCAGCGCGCTTGAGTTTCATTTGTGGGGCGCCAAGAACAAGAACCTGGAGCATCCCGATCGCCTGATCTTCGACCTCGATCCAGATGAAGGCTTGGACTTTCAGATCGTCAAACGGGCGGCATTCGACATCAAGGCGCTGCTGGAAAGCGCCGATCTCACCTCATTCGCGATGATCACGGGCGGCAAAGGCATTCACATCGTGCTCAATGTGAAGCCAAAGCTTGAGTGGGACGAGTTCAAGCAATTTGCCGGTGATGTGGCCGAGCAGATCGCGGCGCTCGACCCCAAGCGCTTCGTCGCCAATATGTCGAAAGCCAAACGCAAGGGGCGTATCTTCATCGACTATCTACGCAACGGCCGCGGCGCCACAGCAATCGCGCCTTACTCTCCCCGCGCGCGCGGCACGGCGCCGATTGCCGTGCCGGTGAGTTGGGATGAATTGAAGACAATCCCCGCCGCCTCGGTGTTCAAGCTCAAAGACATGCGCGCGCGCCTCAATGAACCCGACCCCTGGGCGGACTACGCGAAGAGTGCGGTCAGCATAACCAAGGCCACGCGCAGCAAATTGGGCCTTTGATCCAAATTGCGGCGCCGTTGGCGCGCACTATAGTGGCGGAAACCGGAGATGTTCCGCATGCGCTACGCTCTTCTCGCCGCTGCCGCCCTGCTTGCTGCGTGCGGTCAATCGGAACCACCGCCGCCCCTGCCCGAAACAACCGTGCAAGCAGTCGCGGCGCCGTGGTTCATCTGCGATGCGATCAATGCGCCGGTGTTGTTGGTGTTCGAGCGAGACGGCCAGACGGCGCGCGTGGCGCAGTACGACAAGCCGAACGGCGCGCTGATCCAGCGCACGCAGTATCAGATCGGCGATTCCGAAGGCGCGGCGGGAAGTATCTATACGGCATTGTCGCAGAACGGGGCTGAGGCCGGGCATGTGCGGCAGATCAATTCGGGCGTGCTCGAAACTCCCGGCGCGGCGTACACGCAGGTGTACTCAAGTGTGCGCTTAGGCGAACGGGAGATCTCTTGCCGCTGGATGCCGCGCACGCGGCTAATGGGATTCACTGGCCGGCGAACAATTGTCGTCAGCGAAGACGGCGACGGCGATCTGCTTTATCACTCATACGATTTCGCGACGGCGGCGAATGCGCAACCGATCGACATTGCCGAGAATGGACGCACCACGACGTTCTCACTCGAAGTGCGCGATGGAACCGAGCAGGTGGACACGAGCGGCGCGCGCTATCAGTTCCAAGCGGACGCGGAAACTCAGATTGCAATCATCGCCGGCCGTGATGGGCATGGGCGCGTGGATGTAACCCGGCATGGTCCGAATCCGGCGCAGAGCGAGGATTTGATCGCGTACGTGCAAGGTTCGGGTCCCGAGTAGCATTGGCGCCGAAGGGCTGATCGTTTAAGCCACGCGGAGTATTCCGCGGAGCTTCCATGACATTCGCCACTTACGAAAAATCCGGCCGTGTTGCGACGATTACGTTGAACCGGCCGGAAAGCCGCAACGCCATCGCGACACAAGAAGACTGCGACGACCTCGCCGGCGCGCTGTGGAAGGCCAACGACGACAGCGACATCAACGCCGTGATCCTCACCGGCGCAGGCAAGTCCTTCTGCGCCGGCGGCGATCTCAAAGCGATCCGTGAGCGCAGCGGCATCGGCCCACGCGGCACGCCAGATGGAACACGCGCAAATTACCGGCGCGGCGTGCATTCGATCATCAAGGCATTGGCAGACGTGGAAGTCGCGACGATCGCGGCAATCAACGGTCACGCGATCGGGCTCGGCCTCGATATCGGCATTCTGTGCGATATCCGGCTCGCGGGCGCCTCGGCGAAGATGGCGTCGAGCTTTGTGAAGGTCGGCATTATTCCAGGCGATGGTGGCGCGTGGATCTTGACCAACGCCATCGGCGCGTCGCGCGCGGCGGAATTGGTGCTGACGGGCGACACCATAGACGCGGACGAAGCAGCGCGGATCGGCTTGGTGTCGCGCGTCGTTTCGGATGAAGCGCTGATGGACGAAACGCGCAAGCTGGCGGAGCGCGTGGCCGTGAACCCTCCCCGCACAGTGCGGCTGGCGAAGCGCTTGCTGCGTGAAGCGCAGCACGGGCGCTTGAGCGATGTGCTCGAACTTTCGGCTGCGTTCCAGGCGTTGGCGCACGAGACGCGCGATCACAAAGAAGCGGTGGACGCATTTACCGAGAAGCGGACGCCGAAATTCACGGGCGAGTGAGATGACAATCCGCGTTGGCATCGGCGGCTGGAGTTTTGAGCCGTGGGAGGAAACCTTCTATCCGCCCAAACTCGCGGCGGCGAAGCAGCTTGAGTACGCCTCAAGCAAAGTGACGGCGATCGAAATCAACGCCACGTTCTATCGCACGCAGACGGCGGCTTCGTTCAAGAAGTGGGCGACGTCGACGCCGGAGACCTTCATGTTCTCGGTGAAGGCGCCGCGCGCGGCCGTGCAACGTAAGGATTTGCGCGAGGCGGCGCAGTCGATCGAGTGGTTCTTCAATAGCGGCGTCGGCGAATTGGGCTCGAAACTTGGCCCGATCTTCTGGCAAATGGCGCCGTACAAAAAGTTCGACGCCGACGAGATCAACGCCTATTTCGATATGCTGCCCGAGAAGTTGGGCAAGCTCAAACTGCGCCACGCGATCGAAGTGCGGCATGCGAGCTTCACCGATGAGGCGTTCCTGAAGATTGCGCGCGAGCGCAACATCGCAGTCGTTACCGTCGAGTCCGAGAAGCACCCGCTTATTGTCGAACCGACCGCGGATTTTTCCTATGCGCGCCTAGAGCTGACGCAGGCGGATGAACCAACGGGCTATGCCAAGCCGGCGTTGAAGAAGTGGGCGAAAACAACGCGCGATTGGGAGAAGTCGGGCGAAGTGTTCCTCTACTTCATCAGCGGCGCCAAAGAGCGCAATCCCGCCGCCGCAATGGCGATGCTGGAACTGCTAAAGCAATGACTTTGCGCCCTTGGTGACTTCTTCGTGCCTTTGTGGTTTTCTTTCACCACGAAGGCACAAAGGCACGTCACTAAGAGCACAAAGATGCCTGACAGGTTTGAACCACTGCCACGGCAGACAGAGGATACGGCGCGCAGCGTTGTCGATGCAGCCTTCGCCGTTCATAAGGCGCTTGGACCTGGTCTTCTGGAATCGACCTACGAGATTTGCCTCGAACACGAACTCCGCTCGCGAGGTTGCGTAGTCCAGCGCCAAGCTGCCCTTCCGGTGATTTATGATGCGGTCAAATTGGAGGCTGGCTATCGGATCGATTTGATCGTTGATAGTTCTGTCATTGTCGAGGTTAAGTCGGTCGAGACAATTGCCCCGGTGCACGAAGCGCAGGTGCTCACCTATCTAAGACTCTCGGCGCGCCGTCTCGGCCTGCTCATCAACTTCAATGTCGCGCTCCTGAAGCAAGGCATCAAGCGGCTGATCTTATAGCCGCGTTCCGCCCTTCTCTTGCCTAACAGGCGCCGCACGCTCACATTACGAATCACGAGGGCGTATTCGACGCCGACGAAACAAATATGTCCGAAAACCGCATCGGTCACATCCGCCTGACTTCCCACCCCGGGACTGGCGCCGCGTTGCGCTTTCCGATTCGCTGGGGCGCGGCGAACGCGCGCGAGCGCGGACCTGTGATTGGCTCAGTGACGACGGATCGCAATGCGATTGGCGCTTATGGCGGCGCATACTCAGTGTATCGCGCGCTTGCAGTCTCGGCGGGCGCGCTCAATCCGAGTGTGCGTCCGGATTTGAAAGACACTTCGCCGCTCGTGCAGATGGGCCCGTTTCCGCAGTGGAGCGACGCGCGCAAAATCGTCTCGCTCGATCCGTGGGGTCACTTGGTTGCGGATGCGTTCAAGAGCGAGATCGACAGCGGCATCGACATTCGGCCAACGATTGCGATCACGAAGGCGCGGTTGTCACTCCCAGAAGTGCGCGATGCGATCCGGCTGGAACGGTTGAAGATCGACGGCGCGATCGTGCACGGGAGCGGCGATGTCGCGGTGACGAAGGCGGCGATCGATCCGGTTTGGCATTTGCCGGGAGTCGCGGAGCGGTTTGGCGTGAGCGAAGAGCGCTTGCGGCATACGCTGTTTGAACAGACGGGCGGCATGTATCCGGAGTTGGTGACGCGCCCGGATTTATGCGTCTTCCTGCCGCCGATCGGCGGCATCACACTTTACATTTTTGGCGACCCCGCGGCGATTGCCGATCCGGCGCGGCGGCTAACGTGCCGCGTGCATGATGAGTGCAACGGCTCGGATGTGTTCGGTTCGGATATCTGCACCTGCCGCCCCTATTTGACGCACGGCATCGAGGAATGCGTGCGTGAGGCGCAAAGCGGCGGCGCCGGCCTCATAGTCTACAATCGCAAGGAGGGCCGCGCGCTTGGCGAGGTGACTAAGTTCCTCGTTTACAATGCGCGCAAGCGTCAGCCGGGTGGCGACCAGGCCGCGACGTATTTCGAGCGCACGGAGTGCGTCGCTGGCGTCCAGGACGCGCGGTTTCAGCAATTGATGCCGGATGTACTGCATTGGCTTGGCATCACGCGCATCGATCGGTTCGTCTCGATGTCAAACATGAAGCATGATGCAATCGCCGGCGCCGGCATCGCGATTGGCGAACGCGTGCCGATCCCGCCGGACCTGGTGCCGCCAGATGCGAGCGTCGAACTCGAAGCAAAGAAAGCGGCCGGCTATTTCAGCGCGGAAGCGGCGCCGACCGAAGACGATCTGACCCGCACGGTGGGGCGTGACCTCAAAGACTTCTGACGCACGCGCCCTGCTCAGCGCGGCGGCCGTGCGCGAACGCGCGGACGAGGCGTTCGCGCTGGCCGAGGCAGGCAAGCTAGATGGCTGGACGCTCAACCTCGATGCACTGCCCTCATGCGCCGACTTCGTCGCGGAGGTGGTGCGCAAGCGCTATCCGACGCTCGATGTGCCGTTCCATGCGCGCTGGCGGCACTTCGTGTTTGGCGGGCGCGATCTTTGGCGCATGATCGTCAACGAGGCCACGTGGCGCGATGCCGATGCAAAGGCGCGCGCCGAGTTCGATTTGGCGATTACGTCCGTGCTTCTGGACGCAGGCGCGGGCGCCGCCTGGCGCTTTGAAGACCCAACCACGGACCTGGTTGCGAGCCGCTCGGAAGGCCTAGCGCTCGCGAGTTTGCGTCTGTTCGAGTGGGGCGGATTTTCCGCCGATCCTGCCGATCCGTTGCGCGCCGATGCGGAAGGCTTGGCGCGATTAGATGGCGCGGCGCTCGCCGATGCGTTTCAGGTGCGTGACCTCAACCCGCTTGAAGGACTGGATGGCCGCGCGCGCTTGCTCAATCGATTGGGACAAACGGTGGATGCGCGCCCTGCACTGTTCGCGTTGCACGACGCGCCTCGGCCGGGAGGGCTCTATGATGTGCTGAAGGCGCGCGCAGCGAGCGGCGTACTCGCCGCACCGGTCGTTCTTGAAGTATTGCTCGAAGCGTTGGGGCCGATTTGGGAGAATCGTCCGGTATTGGATGGCGTCCCGCTCGGCGATTGCTGGCCGCATCCGCAGCTTGGCTACACGCCGCTGCACAAGCTCTCGCAATGGCTGGCCTATTCACTGATCGAGCCGCTTGAGGCGACGGGTATGCGTATCGTCGAGCTTGACGGACTTACGGGCCTGGCCGAATACCGCAATGGCGGACTCTTCATCGACGCCGGCGTGCTCGTACCAAGTGAAGACGCCGCGCGCGTTTACACTGTCAGCGATCCCGAGATTGTGGCTTGGCGCTCGCTCACGGTTGCGCTCTTGGATCGGATCGCGCCTATGGTGCGCGAGCGGCTGGGGGTGAGTACGGAGCAATTTCCGCTGGCGCGCGTGCTTGAAGGCGGCGCTTGGGCGGCGGGGCGCGAGATCGCGCGCATGAAGCGCGCCGACGGTGGGCCGCCCCTTCTCATTCATAGCGATGGCACGGTGTTTTGATGCAAGGCGTCACAATCGTCGATCACCCGTTGGTGCAGCACAAGCTCACGCTCCTGCGCGACAAGGAAACATCGACACGCTCGTTCCGCGCGCTGCTGCGCGAGATCAGTGTGTTGCTTTGCTATGAGGTGACGCGCGACTTGCCGCTCGAAGATGTCGCTATCGAAACCCCGGTCGCGGCGATGACGGGCAAACGTCTCGCAGGAAAGAAGCTGGTGTTTGCGCCGATCCTGCGCGCGGGCATGGGATTGTTGGATGGGATGCTTGAACTCGTGCCGTCGGCGCGTGTTGCGCATATCGGGCTTTACCGCGATCCAAAGACGCTCAAGGCGGTCGAATACTATTTCAAGGCCCCGAGCGATGTGGCGGAGCGGTTGGTGATTGTCATCGATCCGATGTTGGCGACTGGACACACCGCCGTCGCGGCGCTCGATCGAATGAAAGAGAATGGCGTCACCGATATTCGCCTCGTGTGTCTGCTCGCCGCGCCCGAAGGTATCGATGTCGCGCGCAGTCATCACCCCGACGTGCCGATCTGGACGGCGGCGATCGATGAACGGCTGAATGAACAGAGCTATATCGTCCCCGGCCTCGGCGACGCCGGAGATCGGCTCTACGGAACGAAATGATACGGACCGCCAGCGGTCCACACGTTAGCGCGCCCGCGCCGCGGCGATGTATTCGTCGACTTGGCGTTCCAGCACCGGCAGCGTCACGCCGCCATTGCCGAGCACGACATCGTGGAAGGCGCGAATATCAAAGCGATCGCCGAGCGCCGCTTCCGCGCGCTGGCGCAGCTCGACAATCTTCAGCTCGCCCGTCTTGTAAGCAAGCGCCTGCCCCGGCCAGCCAATGTAGCGATCGACTTCGGTGCGGATTTCGTGGGTCGAGAGCGCGGTGTTCGCCGCGAGATAGTCGAGCGCGCGTTGGCGCGACCAGCCCATCGAGTGCATGCCAGTATCGACAACAAGGCGGCACGCGCGCCACATTTCGTAGGTGAGCCGGCCGAAGCGCTGATACGGAGTATGGTAGATGCCCATCTCCTCACCGAGGCGCTCCGAATAAAGCCCCCAGCCTTCGCCGAAGGCGTGCGGATAAAATGAGCCGCGGAACGCTGGCAAGTTTTCCAGTTCACGCGCGAGCGAGATTTGCGTGTGATGGCCCGGCGCTGCTTCATGCGCCGTGAGCGACGGCAACACATAAAGCGGTCGGGTGTTCAGCGCGTACGTGTTGACCCAATATTCGCCAGCCTGGTCCGTGCGGCCGCCGCTGTAGCGGCCGCCTGTGTAGTTCGGCGCGATCTCGGCCGGCACGGGACGCACGGTATACGGGCGGCGCGGAATGCGGCCGAAGAAGTTCGGCATTTGGCCATCGATCTCGCGCGTGATCCATGCGGCCTCGCGCAGCAATTGCTCCGGTGTCGTCGCGTAGAATTGTGGATCGGTGCGCAAGAAGGTGAGGAATTCTGGAAACGTGCCCTGGAAACCGGAGGCGCGCATCTCAACTTCCATCGCCGCGCGGATGCGCGCCACCTCGTTGAGGCCGATCTGATGGATTTGCTGCGGCGTCGCGTCCGGCAACGTCGTGTAGTAGCGGACGAGATCGGCGTAATAAGCGCGGCCGTTCGGCAGACGCTGCGCGGCGATGGTGTTGCGAGCACGCGGTGCGTACTCGGTTTCGAAGAACGTGCGGAATTCGTCGAATGCCGGAATCACGCTGTCGGCGATGGCGGCGCGGCCAGCTTCGCGCAGACGCGCGCGTTCTGCCTCGGGCACCGTCGGCGGGAAATTGGCAAACGGCGCGTAGAGACCGATCGCTTCCGGGCTTTCATAGCGGAAGCCGCCGATGACTTGCGACACACCGCCGATAATTTCACGCGGCAGCGTAAATCCGTCGCGAATGCCAACACGCATATTGGCGATCTGCTCGCGGAAATAACGGCGCGTGTCGTTCAGCCGTGCGATATAGTTTTCATAGTCGCGCACCGTGCGCGGCGATTGCAGATCGTCGAGCAGGACGATCTCGGAATAGAAGCCGCTGTCGCTATTGAACGGCAGGCGCCAATCGTCATAGCGCGCCAAGCGCACCCGTTG
>JADLHI010000150.1 GCA_020848895.1 Hyphomonadaceae bacterium | reverse complement strand
GCACTCAGTTGCTCGATCCGGCGCGGACCTTGCTCGGCGCGGAGCAAGAGGCCTGGCTGGCGGAGACTTTGGCCTCGTCAAAACAGCGCGGACAAACTTGGCAAATCCTGGCGCAGCAAATCGTCGTCGGCGAACAATTGGTCGGCGCCGGCGCCGCAGCTTTGGTTTCACCGGAAACGCACGCGAATGTGCGGCGCTACGTGACCGTGGGCGAGCGGCTCGGCCGCATGGGCATGCCTTGGAATTTGGATTCCTGGGACGGTTATCCGGCGGCGCGGGAGCGCTTCTTGCAGGCGTGCGCCGCCAGCGCCGCCAATGCCGTGGTGCTGGGCGGGGATAGCCACAACACCTGGCTGAACAACCTGATGGCGCCAGGCGACGCGGCGCGCAGAGCCGCCATCGAGTTTGCAGGCGCCAGCGTCACCTCGCCTGGCTTGGAGCAAGCCATGTCAGCCGGCGCGGCCGGTGCGCGCGAAGCGATGATGCGAAGCGCCAACGCGCAGCTCGCATGGTGCGATGTCACCCATCGTGGCTACGGCGCCCTCAAATTCACCCGCGGCGCCTGCGAAGCCGAATGGGTCGCGTTCGCCAGCGTGCGCGACCCCGATGCTGGCGCGCCAAACATCACGCGCTTCAGCGCCACGCCCAGCGCGCAAGGCGGCCCGAGCGCTTGGACGGTTTAGACCAGTCTGGCGTTTGCCCAACGCACGAATGACGGACGCAAGCGCTTGGGCGCAATGCGGGCCGCGAGATTGAGCGGACCAAGCGCCAGCCAGCGTGAGAAGCCAAAATCACGTATGCCCTGTTGAAGCCGCGCCACCGTCGCGCGCATTTCACGTTGGCGGCGATGCAGCGCCGCGCGGCCCTTCGGCGAGAGCGTGTCGATGCTGGACACGCCCAATACCTCGTGCGCGATGAGCGGCGGGCTGACCCCGTACGTGTCCAGATCCCAATCCCACACGTGGCGCAAATCGTGATCGACGGGCGCGCGGCGCGGCCGTTCCGCGAGAAATTTCCGCGCGCCCGTTCCGCTGAGCAGATACGCGCCGGTCGTCGTCGGCACCCGCGAATAGCGCACCAGATGCCGCCCTGCTCCAAGCGCAGCGATCGGGCGCATGACAAGCTTTGTAGGATACGAGAGGCGCACGATATCCCAACGCGTCGGCAACGCCGCGATTAGCCTGTCGAGCACGGCGCCCAAGTCCGGCGGCAAGCCCACGTCGTCCTCAAGGACAAGCAGCGGCGCGGATCGTTCACCGCGCACGATCTGCTTCATTATGGCGAGGTGACTTGCATAGCAGCCGATCTCACCGGGCGAGAGATCGACGCCAACGGGAAAATAGCGCGCGATATCCGTTGGAAGAGCCTCGCCGCGAAGCGCACTGAAACGTTCGTACAGCAGGCCAGCGCTATCGAGTTCGCGTCGCATGTGCGCCATGCGCTCGGTATCGCGGTCGAGATTGATGACGACAGTGCTGCACGCCATGCTTCGATTCATGGCGCGCCGTGTTGGCCAGAGTGATCCCCCATTCATGGGATTTGGCGCCCGCGCTTCATCGCGCTTGATTTGTGATGCGCCGTTCGCCACCGTCCGCGCATGAGCGATTGGTGGCGTGGCGCGGTTATTTATCAGATCTATCCTCGGTCGTTCCGCGATTCGAATGGCGACGGCGTTGGCGATCTGAAAGGCGTGATCGACAAACTCGATCACGTCGCGTCGCTGGGCTGCGACGCGATTTGGCTGTCGCCGTTCTTCACCTCACCAATGAAAGATTACGGCTATGACGTCGCCGATTATCGTGGCGTTGATCCGCTGTTCGGTTCCGAGGCCGATGCCGACGCGCTGATCGCCAAGGCGCATGCGCTTGGCCTGAAGGTGATCATCGATCAGGTCTGGTCGCATTCTTCGGACAAGCACGCCTGGTTCACGGAGAGCCGCGGCAGCCGCGACAATCCCAAGGCCGATTGGTACGTGTGGGCCGACGCGAAAGCTGACGGTTCGCCGCCAAACAATTGGCAGGCGATGTTCGGCGGCTGTGCGTGGACCTGGGACGCGCGGCGGCGGCAATATTATCTGCACAACTTTTTGCCCGAGCAGCCCGATCTCAACGTGCGCAATCCGGGGGTGCAGGAGGCGCTGTTGGATATCGCGCGCTTCTGGCTTGAGCGCGGCGTTGACGGCTTCCGGCTGGATGTCGTGAACTTTTTCGTTCACGACGCGCAATTGCGCGACAACCCGCCGATCGCGACATTGAAGCGCGCGCCGCCGCGGCCGCATCAATTTCAGCGTCACCTCTACGATCGCACACAGCCGGAAACGCTGGAGTTCATCGCCCGCCTGCGCGCGCTGCTCGATCGATATGGCGCCATGGCGGTTGGCGAGATCGAAGACGAAGAGCCCCTGAAAGTGCAACGCGACTACACCGACGGGCCAGATCGTTTGCAGACTGCGTACTCGTTCTTCCTTCTACGCCAGCGCGCGATGACTCCCGCCGTAATCAAGGATGCGATGGCGCAATGGGAGGGCGCGCGCGGGTGGCCCTCATGGTCGCTCTCAAACCACGATGTGATCCGGTTTCCGACGCGGCTGGCGGACGGCGATGCGCAGCGCACCAAGCTGATGATGGCGTTGCTGCTCTCGCTGCGCGGAACGGCATTCATCTATCAAGGCGATGAGCTTGGCCTGCCGCACGGCGAGGTTTCATTCGATCGCCTGCGCGATCCGGAGGCAATTGCGTTTTGGCCTTCGGGCATCGGCCGCGATGGCGCACGCACGCCGATGCCATGGTCTCGCGATGAGATCATGGCCGGCTTCACAAGCGCGACCGATGCGTGGTTGCCGCTTGATCCACGTCACCGCGCGCTCGCGGTCGATGCGCAGGGCGAAGGCTCAATGCTGGCGTTCACGCGCGAGGCGATTGCGGTGCGGCGAAAGAGTGCGGCGCTGCGCGAAGGCGCGTTCGTTGCGCTCGATGCGCCTGAGCCAGTGCTGGCGTTCGAGCGTCGCGCGGGAGACGAGCGCATCGTTTGCTTGTTCAATCTCGGGCCGGCGCCAGTAAGACGACCGCTCGCGAGCGGCAATGTGCGGTTGGCCATTGGCGATGCGCAATTGGCTACCGGCGCGGCGTCGCTAGGCGGCTTTGCTGGGCTTCTGGTCGCGTTGTAGGCGCCGGTTAGGCGACTTGCCCTTGGCAACAGCGCAAAACCGGCTCTAACATTGCGCTTGTGACAGGCGCCTCGCCCACCAAGCGCTCGCTCGGACAGCGGCTCGCAGCGTATTTCGCGCTGCTGGCGATTGCCGTTCAGTGCTTTGTCGTCCAGCCGCACGTCGATCCGGCTGCGCTTGCGGCGCCGCGGGCGGCTGCGATCGCCGCGTCCGATGCGACGTTTGCGATCATCGCCACGGCAGCGAATGACCAAGCGAACCATGCCGCGGCAGGCTGCGTCATCTGCCAGACCGCGCTTTCCGGCGGGCACGGTTTGGCGTCGTCAGCGCCGGCCGCGGGCGTGGAACATGCCAGCCTGTTCGTAGCGGCGCCGCTGACGGAACAGCAGCATCTCTCCGCCACGCCATCACACACCTGGCAAAGCCGCGGCCCACCGCAACTCATCTGAACCGATTTCGTAAGCGCGCCGCCCAGGCGCGTTCGTAGCGTTGCCGCGCGCAACGCTGCTGACATCGATCAGATGGAGCAATCCCATGCATCCCAAGCCATTTGCGGCCGCTGCGCTCATTGCAGGCGCCGCGTTGTTGAGCACCCCGGCATACGCCCAGAGCAGCGACGACATCGCCGCCCTTCGGCGCGATATGGAAACCCTTCGCCAAGACTATCAAAGCCGCATCACCGATCTTGAGGCCCGGCTCGCCGCGGCGGAAGCTGAGGCCGCCGCGGCGCACGCCGCAGCGGACGCGCTTCAAGCGGCGAATGCCTCAACCGCCGACGATCCGATTCAAGTTGCGGAGCAGGCGCCCGCTGACATTGCGCCTCCGGCGCCAGTATCGACGAATCCGAACATCTACAATCCGGGCATCTCGGTTGCCCTCAACGGCTTCTTTACGGCCGCGCGCAACGAGACCGGCGAGGAAACCATCGCCGGCTTTGCCTTGGGTGATGAAACGGGCCGGCCTTCGCGCGGCTTCTCGGCAGGCGAGACTGAGCTTTCCTTCGCCGCCAACATCGACCCTTTCCTCGCCGGCTTCATGGCGTTTTCGCTGGGCAATGAAGGCGAAGCGGAGGTTGAGGAAGCCTACATCCGCACGACGGCGCTGCCCGGCGGATTGACGCTCAAGGCCGGCCGCTTCCT
>JADLHI010000149.1 GCA_020848895.1 Hyphomonadaceae bacterium | reverse complement strand
TATCCGGAGTTGGTCTGGGCGGCAAAGAATAGCGGCCTGCATTATGTGGCTGTGAGCAGCCATCTCAACGCGCCTGATGTCGCGCATATTTTGATGGATTCCGGCGCGCGGCTTCTGGTGGTGTCGCCGTCGCTCGCCGACGTCGCGGCAGAGGCGTTGAGATTGAGCGCCGTCAAGGTGGACGTGCTGTGTCTTGGCAACGATCCGAGGTTTCCTTCCTATCACGAGCTCGCGCGTGGCGTCAGTGATGCGCCGATGCTGGGCCGCCGCCGCGGGTCGTCGATGCTCTATTCCTCCGGAACGACCGGACGGCCCAAGGGTGTGCGCGTCGATCTCGCCGACGTGCCGCCGGACAACGCGCCGCCGCGTCAGATCATGCTGCAGGAGACGTATGAGTTCGGCGGCGACACCATCTTCATCAACCCCGGCCCATTTTATCACGCCGCACCGCTCCGGTTCATGATGGCGGTGCAACGCGCCGGCGGGACCGTCATCGGATTTCAGAAGTTTGACGCGGCCGCGACACTGCAGGCGATCGCCCAATACAAAGCAACGCACGGTTTCTTCGTGCCGACGATGTTCATTCGCATGTTGCGCCTGAAAGCAGCGCAGCGCGCCGGCGCCGACTTGAGTTCCATGCGGTACGCCATCCACGCGGCGGCGCCGTGTCCGGTGGATGTGAAGCGGGCGATGATCGAGTGGTGGGGACCCGTAATCCACGAGCTCTATTCGGGGACCGAGGCCGTCGGTCACACATTCATCAACTCAGACGAATGGCTGGCGCATCCGGGCTCGGTTGGGCGCGCGGCGAACGGTTGCACGATCAAGATCGTCGATGAGGCCGGCCGCACGCTTCCTGCCGGGACGCCCGGCCGAATCTTCATGACCAACGGCCGCCGGTTCGCGTATCACAACGACCCCGACAAGACGGCGTCGATTCATGATGATGAAGGTTACGCGTCGCTTGGCGACGTGGGTTATCTGGACGCGGACGGCTATCTCTATCTAACCGATCGAGAGACTCACATGATCATCTCGGGCGGCGTGAACATCTACCCCCAAGAAGCTGAGAACATCCTAAGCGCACATCCGGCCATTCAAGATGTGGCCGTGATCGGCGTGCCGCACCCCGAACTGGGGGAAGAAGTGAAGGCAATCGTCCTGCCTTTCGAACAGCCATTGGACGTTGCTGCGCTTGGAGACGACATCATAAAATTCTGTCGCGAGCGGCTGAGCCCGATCAAATGTCCGCGCAGTGTCGACTTCGTATCTGAATTGCCGCGCAACGATCTGGGCAAGCTGCAGAAGCGGCTGCTGAAAGACCGCTACTGGCAAGGGCGCGACAGCCGCATCTAGCTTCAAATAGGGCTTGCCTTGAGATAGTAAGCTACCATACGATATTGAAGCACGCCACTAGAGCGGCCGGGAAACGCCATGGATTTTGGGCTCAGCGAGCAACAGAGCGCCATTGAAACGAGCGTGAAGAAGATTTGCGCCCGGTTTGACGACTCCTACTGGTCAAAGGCCGAGGAGGAGGCGCGCTTCCCCGCGGAATTTCACGCCGCCATGGCCGAGGGCGGCTGGCTTGGCGTTACGATGCCCGAGGAACTCGGCGGCGCGGGGCTCGGTGTCACCGAGGCGGCGATCATGATGCACACTGTGGCCGCCGGCGGCGGAGGCCAGTCCGCAGCGTCTTCCATCCACATCAATCTCTTCGGGCCACACGCAATTGTCGTGCACGGCTCGCCCGAGCAGAAGAGGCGTTGGCTGACGCCCCTGATCGAAGGCAAGCAGAAGGCATGCTTCGGCGTCACCGAGCCTGATGCTGGGCTCAACACCACGAATGTCTCCACGTTCGCCGCCCGTGAGAAGGGTGGCTACCGCGTGCGTGGCCGCAAGATGTGGACGTCCACCGCGCAGGTCGCTGACAAGATCCTTCTGCTGACGCGCACGACGCCGCGCGAAGAGTGCGAACGGCCTACGGACGGCATGACTTTGTTCTACGCCGATCTTGATCGCAGCAAGATCGAAGTGCGGCGCATTCACAAACTCGGCCGCAATGCCGTCGATTCGAATGCCGTGTTCATCGACGATCTCTTCGTGCCTGAGGCGGATCGGATCGGCGAAGAAGGGAAAGGTTTTTCCTACCTCCTTCATAGCCTCAATCCTGAGCGCGTTCTCGTTGCGAGTGAGGCGATCGGGCTGGGGCGCGACGCGCTACGTCGCGCGGCGGCATACGCGAAGGAGCGCGTCGTGTTTGGCCGCCCGATTGGACAGAACCAAGGTATCCAGCATCCGCTGGCGGAGTGCTGGACCAAATTGGAATCTGCCTGGTGGATGACGCTGCGCGCGGGATGGCTGTACGATCAGGGTCTGTCATGCGGCGCCGAAGCGAATGCGGCGAAATTCCTGGCCGGCCAAGCGGCGTTCGAAAGCGCCACGCGCGCCGTGCTCACTCACGGCGGCATGGGCTATGCCCGCGAATATCAGGTCGAACGGCTGTTCCGGGAGTCGATCCTCCCGCGCATCGCGCCCGTGACTGAGCAGCTCATTCTTTCGTTCATAGCCGAAAAAGTCCTCGGCTTGCCTAAGTCCTATTGAAGAGCGTCATGGCCAAAACGTCTGCATTTGGGATCACCTCGTTCGGCGCCTACATTCCACGGCTCCGGCTTGAGCGTGCGGCAATGTACGAGGCCCACAAGTGGATGGCCCCGTCGCTAAAGGGCTTGGCGAAGGGCGAGCGAGCGTTTTGCAGCTGGGATGAAGACGCGATCACGATGGCCGTCGAGGCGGCGCGTGATTGCCTGCTGGGCGCTCGCGCGCAGTCGATCAAAGCGGTGACGCTTGCCTCCACGACGTTGCCGTACGCCGACTTGCAAAACAGCGTCATTGTCGCCGGCGCATTGGGCTTGGATCGAAATGTCGAAACGAGCGACGTCACCGGCTCGCAACGGGCCGGCTTGTCGCGCTTGGTGGAAGCGCTTGAAGCCGGGAGCGATGCGCTCGTCGTTCTCGCGGAGCGCCCGCGCACAAAGCCCGCGAGCACGCAAGAAATGAGCTACGGCGCGGGCGCGGCGGCGTTCTTGCTCGGGAGTCAGAACGTCATCGCACGTTTGCTCGGAACGGCTGCGGCCGCCGCGCCTTTCATCGATCATTTCCGCGCGGCAGGCGCGCCGCATGACTATTTTTGGGAAGAGCGTTGGATTCGCGACGAGGGCTATCTCAAGATTATCCCGGAAGTCGTCGGCGCGGCGCTCAAGGATGCGGCTGTTGAGATCGGCGACATTTCGACCTTGGTGCTGCCGCTCCCGCTGAAGGGTGCGGCAGCCGCCGTCAGCAAGAAGCTGAACTTCGAGGGCAAGATTGCAGCGTCGTTTGACGACACGTGTGGCTATGCCGGCGCTGCGCATGGCGGACTTATGCTCGCGAGCACGCTGGAAACGGCGAAGCCCGGTGATCGGATATTGGTTGTGGGTTTCGGCCAAGGCGCGACCGCGTTCGCGCTCGAAGCGACAGACGCAATCGAAACAAAGCGCGGCGCGCGCGGGGTCTCCGGCGCGCTCGCCGACAAGGTCGTCACCAAGGACTATCTGCGCATGCTCTCGTTTTACAACGAGATCGGTCTTGAGTGGGGGATGCGCAGCGAGAAGTCAGGCAAGGCGGCGCTGACAACGCTGTATCGTTCAGCCGATCAGTTGAGCGCATTCGTTGCCGGCGAGTGCCGCGCCTGCGGCACAATTCAGTTCCCGCAACTGGCCTATTGCGTGAAGCCCGAGTGCAATAAGCCTGCATCGCAGTTCGATCCCCATTCACTGGTGGATGATGCAGCACAAGTGCTGACATTCACGGCGGATTGGCTCTCCTATCATCCGGCGCCGCCGCTCTATGTGGGTTTCGTGCAGTTCGACAATGGCGCGCGGTTGTTGATGGAGATGGTCGATATCGGGCCTGCGGGCATCGATGTCGGCACGCCGCTCAGAATGGTCTTCCGCATCAAGGAGCCGGACACCGCGCGGGGATTCAATCGCTATTTCTGGAAAGCAACGCCGGTAACGGCGTGACGGAGCAACGATGGCCAAGGGCATCAAGGATAAAGTCGCCATTCTCGGCATGGGTTGCTCGCGCTTCGGCGAGCGCTGGGATGTTGGCACTGAGGCGCTATTGGCGGAGGCCTTCGATGAAGCACTGACGGATGCCGGTATTGGCCGCGAGCAGATTGAAGCGGCATGGTTCGGTTCGTGTGTCGATGCTGTGAACGTCGGTAATTCGGCAATCCCCGCATCGGCCGCGTTGCGGCTTGACGGCATTCCGGTGAGCCGCATGGAGAACATGTGCGCGACTGGCACCGAGGCTCTGCGCGGCGCCGCGTACGCGGTGGCCTCGGGAGCGGTCGACATCGCCCTCGCAGTCGGCGCGGAGAAATTAAAGGATACGGGCTACGGCGGCCTGCCGGGCGCCTACAAGGGGACATTCAACGATCTGTGGCTGCCGCTCGGCTCAGCGCCAGCAGGGTTTGCGCAGCTCGCGGCGGGCTATCGCGCCAAGCACGGTATCTCGAAAGAAGATCTGAAGCGCGGCATGGCTCACGTATCGTGGAAGAGCCATCAGAACGGCGCACTTAGTCCGAAGGCGCATTTGCGCAAGCCCGTGGAGATGGACGCGATCCTCAACGCGCCGATGATTGCGGAGCCGCTGGGGCTCTACGATTGCTGTGGCGTCTCCGATGGCGCGGCCGCGGCGATCGTGACGACGCCCGAAATTGCACGTGCGCTCGGCAAGAAAGAGTTGGTGACGATCAAAGCTATCCAGCTCTCAATCAGCTCCGGCGTGGAGACAACGACGAATACGTGGGATGGTTCGCACGTTCGCAACACCCGCAACGCCGCCAAGCGCGCTTACGCGGAGGCCGGTATTAGCAATCCGCGCGAAGAACTCGATCTCATCGAAGTGCACGATTGCTTTTCGATCACTGAGCTTGTGACGATGGAAGACCTTTTCATCTCCGAAGACGGTCGCGCGGTGAGCGACATTCTTGACGGCTTCTACGACCGAGAAGGCAAGGTGCCCTGCCAGATAGATGGCGGCCTGAAGTGTTTTGGGCACCCGATCGGAGCCTCCGGCCTGCGCATGGCGTACGAGAACTATCAGCAACTGCTCGGCAGGGCAGGAAAACGGCAGTTGTCTTCGCCCTCGCTCGGACTCACCCACAATTTGGGCGGCGTGCCGTACCTCGGTATCGCGGCAATCTCGATCCTTGGGCTGCACTGATGGCGGGCGTCTATTTCAATGAGCTAAAAGTCGGTCAGGTGTTTCAGCACCCGATCCGACGCACGATCACCGAAACGGACAACGTGCTGTTCACAGCTATGACGCACAATCCGGCGCGTCTGCACCTTGATGAAGAGTATTGCCGAGAAGAAACTGAGTTTGGTCAACGCATCGTCAATAGCGCATTCACACTCGGCCTAATGGTCGGCATTTCAGTCGGTGAAACGACGTTGGGCGTCGCAGTCGCGAATCTTGGCTGGGACGAAGTGCGTTTCCCCAAGCCGCTATTCCATGGCGACACGTTGCGGGTCGAAACCGAGGTTGTCGAACTTCGCGAGAGCAAGTCGCGTCCGAATGCAGGAATCGTCACGCTCCTTCATCGTGCTTACAATCAGCGCGGCGAGCTTGTGGCGCACTGCAAACGCATGGGCCTCCAGCTGAAGCGGCCCACCGAATGAATCGCTCGTGGCTCTTCGTTCCCGGCGATAGCGAAAAGAAGATCGCCAAGGGTTTCGCGAGCGCAGCTGACGCGATCATTCTCGATCTGGAAGACGCCGTTGCGCCCGATCGCAAGATCGGGGCGCGCGCACTTGTGGCGGATACGCTGAAGCAGGCGCGGCGCAAAGCGCAGCAAATCTGGGTCCGGGTGAATTCGGGTCTGGAATCATGCCTTGGCGACCTTGCCGCAATCGCTTCTGGCCGTCCCGATGGCATTGTGTTGCCGAAAGTTGACGGACCTGCCGATGTCTTGCGCGTGGGCCACTATCTTGATGCGCTAGAGGCGCGCGAAGGCTTGACCCACGGGGCCATCGGCATCTTGCCGGTAGCGACTGAGACGCCGCGTGCGCCGTTTGCACTCGGCGACTTCGCCGACGCAAATCTTTCGCGCCTGGTCGGCCTCACATGGGGCGCTGAGGATTTGGGCGCGGCTTTGGGCGCCAGCGGCAATCGCGATGACGACGGCGCATGGAGTTTCACGTTCCGCTGGGTACGTTCCGCCACATTGCTTGCTGCCAAGGCTGCGGGTGTACAGGCCGTTGAGACCTTACATGCCGATTTCCGGGATGCTGAGGGCTTGATGCGCACATCGCGTCAGGCCGCGCGCGAAGGGTTTACCGGACGCATCGCCATTCACCCGGATCAAGTCGCAGTGATCAACGCAGCGTTCCGGCCATCAGCTGAAGAAGTCGCGTTCGCGACACGCGTCGTAGCCGCGTTCGCAGCCGAACCCGGCGCCGGCACGATCGCGATCGAGGGCAAGATGCTAGACATTCCGCATCTTACGCAGGCCAAAAACATCCTCGCATTGGGCGCGAAGTTTCCGAGAGAGGTTCCATGACTGCGCGCTCGCTCTTTTCCGAAGATCACGACGTCTTCCGCGACAGTGTGCGACGGTTCGTTGAGACTGAACTCGAGCCGCACCACGCGGCGTGGGAAGAGGCGCAAGTGGTGCCGCGCGACATTTGGCGCAAGGCGGGTGAGCTTGGCTTGTTGTGCCCCAGTTTCCCGGAAGAATATGGCGGCGCCGGCGCGGATTGGCTCTACAATGTCGTCGTTATCGAGGAACTGGCGCGCGCGGGCATCACCGGCCCAGGCTTCATGGTGCACTCTGAGATGGTGGCGCCATACATTCTCGCTTGGGGTTCACAAGAGCTGAAGCGCGAATGGCTGCCCAAGATGGTGCGTGGCGAGGCAATAGGCGCGCTTGGCATCACAGAGCCTGGCGCAGGGAGCGATGCGAAGAACATCCAGGCGCGCGCTGTGCGCGATGGCGATCACTACGTGATCAACGGGCAGAAGGTTTATATCTCGAACGGTCAGCTTTGCGATGTGATCGTGCTTGCTTGCAAGACCGACCCCGAAGCCGGGGCAAAGGGCGTCAGCCTCATCGCGGTCGATACGAAGACCGCGGGCTTCGAGCGTGGGCGCAACCTGAAGAAGATCGGTTTGAAGGCGCAGGACACATCGGAGCTATTCTTCAGCAACGTGCGCGTGCCCGTCGCCAATCGCCTGGGTGAAGAGGGGCGCGGCTTCTCCATGATGATGACGAAGTTGGCGCAGGAGCGGCTGACTCAGGCCGTGCGAAGCATCTGCGTGGCCGAGCAGGCAATCGCATGGACGGTGGCCTACACGCGCGAACGAGCCGCATTTGGCCAGACGATTTCGGACTTTCAGAACACGCAGTTCACTTTGGCTCAGCTTGATGCCGAGACGACCGCGCTACGTGTGTTCACCGATTGGTGCATCGCGCGCTTCATGGCTGACGAATTGACGC
>JADLHI010000148.1 GCA_020848895.1 Hyphomonadaceae bacterium | reverse complement strand
GGGTCGAAAAGCGCCAGCAAAGTGATGCCGACGAGGCCCGCTGGGATGTACTCGGCGGCGTTGCCGTGGGCGCGGACGGCGCGGCCAAACGCTTCGTTGTTGCCGTCGCCCAACGTGATCTTGTGCTTGCGCCGGCCCGCCACCACTAGCACTGCGAGCACCAGCAGAATGAGAATGTTTACGCCCGCATAAAGTGCGGCAACCTCAAGACGCAGCATCGAGCCTTCTCCCTTGCTACTCGTCTAGTCTGCTCGCAATTCGCATTTCAACCTTTTGTTTTGCTTTCAGAAACCGCGTGTTCACCGGCACTAGGCATTATCTGCCCAACAAAGAATGCCTCGAAGGCAGGGTTGGGTGGTTTTGATCGACGCGGGTTTCATCTCAGGCGTCGCATGGGCGATGTTCGCGGCGGCAGCAGGCACCGGCCTGGCGGCCGCCGCGATAGCCTTGTTCCGCAAGGCTGAAGATAGCGATTACGATTTCACGGCGGGCTACAACGCGCTCGCGCCGGTGCTCCAAGACTAAGGTCTTGGGCGGCCAGATTACAAAAAACAAAACGACACGCATTGCATAGCGCCGCTAAGGTCCTGCGCGTGGAGGCGTGTTCATGAAATTACGTGCGATCGTGCTGGCGCTGGCTCTGGCCGCGTGCGGACAAACGAGCGAGCAGCAAGCGCAAGTTCCGACTGGTCCTGCTGGCCCCGATCCATTCAATCTGAACATCGAGGTCGGCCGTTGGAGCGCAATGCTTCACGAAGTGAATGATCAAACCGTCGAACGGCCGGGTTCGGCGGAACCTGAAGTCACCGCGCCACGCGATCTCGCGCGCCGGCTGCGCGAGGCGGTTTGGACCTACAATATCCAACGCTCGCAGCTTTGCTCGAAGGGGCTGTTCACGGAAGTCGCCTGCGGTGCGGCGTATGAGCCGGTTTGGATTTCCGAGCCCGAGACAGTTGAGCCGACGCTGGAGGAAATTCAGTCGCGCAGCGATGCGCTGGGGACGGAAGTGCAGCGTTTGTGGGCCGCGGTGTGCGACGATGCGAAGTCGCGCGTGCCCGAAGAAGAGCGGATGAGCGTTTGTCCGATGGAGTAATATGGAGCGCCGGCGCCCTCGCCGGCAGCTGACGCGTGGCGCAAGCTTCGTGTCCCCGATTGCACGCAGTCGCCGGCGAGGGCGCCGGCGCTCCATAGCTTAGCGCAGTTTCCAAACTGCGGCGCGTTTTACTTCGGCGTCTTCCAGCGCGCGTGTGACGGGGATGTCGTAGGCGGCGATCTGTTCGAGTTTGTCGCGTGGTAGATACGTGCGGCCGGGGTCGCCGATGAGGACGGTTTTGCCGGCGGCTTGTTGTTCGATCAGCCAAGCGAGCACGCGCGGGGCGAGATCGCGATCGTAAAAGAGATCGCCAACGAGGATGACTTGCGCATCCGTTGGTTTGCCGACGGGATCGGCGTCGCTGGTTTCGACGCGAACGCTGTTGAGTTCGGCGTTGAGGTTCGCGGCGTGTGAGGCGAAGGCGTCGATGTCGATGGCCAGCGCTGAGGTGGCGCCGGCTTTCATCGCGGCGATGGCGACGAGGCCTGAGCCGGAAGCGACATCCATCACGCTTTTGCCACGCACGGTCTCGGGATGATCGAGCACATAGCGCGCCAGCGCTTGGCCGCCCGCCCAGGCGAAGGCCCAGAACGGCGGCGGCAGGCCCAGTTCGCCGAGCTGTTCTTCCGTCAGCTCCCATAGGCTCACAGCGTCATCGGCGAGAAAAAGCGAAAGCTCCAGCACATGGCTCGGCGCCAGCACGCGGGTGTTTTCGCGGATGAAGGCGGGGATGTCGGAGATCATTTGGAGGGAACAGGGAATAGGGAATAGGGGAAGATTGGAAGTTTGCGGCTTCTCTACTCCCTATTCCCCATTCCCTATTCCCCTCAAGCGGCGACAGCCGCTTGCTTATTCGTCGCTTCGCCGAGCACGCTCATATAGCCCGGCGCTATGTGCATGCGCGACCAGTAGCCCTTGTCCATCAGCGTGTTGTGCAAGCCTTGCAGGCGATAGCAGGGCACGTGCATGAAGACGTGGTGCTCGCCGTGGAAATGGACCCAGTAGGGCGCGATGAAGAGGCGCTCTAACGCATTCGCAAGCGTTGTGCGCGCGTGGGTGAATGGATCGTCTTGGGTTTTGACACAGGCGTGCTCGGCGATATTTCGCAGGCGCGTGACCAACGGCAGCCATGTCGCCATCGGCACGATCCACAGCGCAAAATAGGTCCACCAATAACCGGCGACGGTAAGGCCCGCGAGCAGCAGCGCGTTGAAGATGAGGAAATGCGCGGTCGTCGGGTTGACGAATTGTCCCTTCTGCAGGCCGCCGAACAACTGGGCCCTGCGTTGCTTGAAGAAGGTTTGTCCGGTCAGGTCGCGCACGATCTTTCGGACCAGCGATGCGCGCGTGATCGGAAACGGCGCCGAGAGCCCGAGATCAGGGTCCTCGGGTTGTTCGGTATATTTGTGGTGCTTCAAATGGTAGTCGCGATAGGCGTTGAGGCGCGCGCCCGTCGGCGCGGCGCACAGCCATTCGCCGACCCAATTGTTGATCTTCATGTTCGAATGCAGCGCGCCGTGGGCGGCGTCGTGCATGAGAATGGCGAGGCCGAGTTGGCGCGCGCCGATCAGCATGACAGCCAAGATGTAAGTCAGCGGGTTCGGCCAGAGCACAAACATGGCGCCGGCCGCGAAGATGAGCGTCCAGGCGCCGGCGACGCAGATGAGGCCAAGCCAAGACGAGCGCTTGGAGAAGCGCGCCCATTCTTCGGGCGTGAACACGTCTTTAGGATCGATGCGCGCGACGGCAGGCATACGTGCGGTTTAGCGCAAAGCGTTTCGGATTTCACTGCCTACGTTTTCCCGGCCGCAGCGAAGCGGAGAGCCGGGACCCTGGGGCAAACATTCAGCTTGTGGCTCCTGGGTCCCGGCGCGCACCCCGGCACAAGGCCGGGGCTGCGTCCGGGAAGCGTGGGGGTTCAGCTTGTCTGCAACTCAGGCATCAGGAACACGCGTTTCAAACCGGCTTCGCCGACGCGCGTGAACTCCAGCACGCGGCTGCCGCGCTTTTGCGTGGCCCAGCCGCGCTCGAACACCTCGTCGAGAATGGCCGCGCCCAAGGCGCCGGCGATGTGGTGGCGGCGCACGCTCCAATCGAGGCAGGCGCGGCAGAGCGGACGGGCGCCATTCTCCAGGTCTTCAAGATCGACGCCGAAGGTCTGCACCTTCACCCGGCCAAGCTTGGTGAGTGTGAAGGTTTTTTCGGGGCCAGGGATCATCCACTTGTTTTTATGGAACGCGTCGAAGAGCGCGACGCCGAGATCGCCGGCAAGGTGATCGTAGCAAACGCGCGCGTGACGCAGCGCCGGTTCTTTCGGGCCGGGACGTGTGCGCAACGCCTTCGCGCGCGCGGCAACCCCCATCAAGGTTTCGAGCAAGCCCGCAACGTCAGCGTCGGCCAAGCGGTAATAGCGATGGCGGCCTTGCGCTTCGACGGCGACGAGGCCGCCATCGACGAGCTTTGATAGATGCGAGCTTGCGGTTTGTTTTGTTACGCCGGCTTCGAGCGACAATTCGCTTGCGGTGAACGCGTCGCCGTTCAGCAGCGCCGTCAGCATGTTGGCGCGGGCGGGATCGCCGACCATGGCGGCGATAGCTGCGATATTGGGGCCGTCTCTCATGGAAATGATGGTTCGATCATAATCGAACCATGAGCCTCCGGCAATCCGCTAGGTGTGGCCCGTCGGGAGGCCAGATATGCTCACATGCTGTATTCGTTACGAAATCGATCCATTCAAAAAGGCGCAATTTCAGCGCTATGCGCGCGTCTGGGGAGAAGCCATTCCCCGTTGCGGGGCCGATTTGATTGGGTATTTCGCGCCGCACGAGGGTTCGGCGACGCTCGCGTACGGCTTGTACAACATCGCGAATTTGGCGGCTTATGAAGACTACCGGGCGCGGTTGGCGGCCGATCCGGCCGGGCGCGAGAATTATGAGTTCGCGAAAGCGGAGCGATTTATTCTGCGCGAGGATCGGACGTTTCTGAAATTGTGCTCGTGATGTTGCAACAAGTCTGGACCGTCGGCGCCCCGCCGGCATGCGCTGCTGCTACCGACGAACACAGGCGCCTGCTCAATCAGGCGGATGCCGGCGGGGCGCCGGCGGTCCATATTAGATCTTGCTCCGCTCCGGCGTTTGCGTGTCGAGCAGGCGCCAGAGGTGCCATGCCGCGGCGCTGCGGAACGGGGCCCAGCGTTCGCCGTACTTGCCGAGTTCTTTCGGGGTGAAGTCGCGGCGGTAGAGTTTTTCGGCGCCTTTGCGGACGCCGAGGTCGTCGACTGGCAGCACGTCGGGGCGGCCGAGTGTGAACATGAGATACATTTCGACGGTCCAGCGGCCGACACCGCGCGCGGCGGTGAGGCGTCCGATGATCTCTTCGTTGCCCATGCGCGAAAGTTTGCGCGCTTCGGGGATAATTCCATCGATGCGCTTTTGCGCAACATCCTTGATCGCCGCGATCTTCTGGCGCGAGAGGCCGGCGGTACGCAGCAATTCAGGCGATGCTTCGATCAAGTCTTCTGGATCGGGATGATCCTTGTCGGGGAAGAGCGCGATCATGCGGCCGTGTATGGTGCCGGCGGCTTTGCCCGAGAGCTGCTGATAGACAACCGAGCGCACCAGCGAGCGATACGGGTCTTTCTTCTTTTCGAAGGTCGTGGGGTACGGCGCGTGGTTGGGCACGATCTTGGCGAAGCGTTTGCAGACTTTGCTGAGATGCTCTTCCGCTTCGCCCATCTCACACTCCCAGCGACGGCCTCATGGTGCGCCAGATGGGTTCGAGCGCGAACGCCAACAAGACGGCTGCGCCTATGATGGCGTTGAACTTGAACGCCGCAAGCGCCGTTTCCGGACGTTTGTCGTCGATGCCGGCGAGCATCGGCCAGATTGTCAGCGCGCCGATGAGGCTGAGCGGCGCCGCAACCCAGATACCGGCGCCGGACATCGCGCCAGCCGCGGCCCAGAAGGCGAGCGCGAGGATGTAGAAGAGGCTCGTCCACGTACGCCATTTGTCGGCGAAGAGCCGTGCGGTGGAGCGGACGCCGACAAGCGCGTCGTCTTCGCGATCTTGCAGCGCGTAGATGGTGTCGTAGGCGATGGTCCACATGATGCAGCCGGCGTAGAGCGCGAAGGCTTCTTGCGAGACGACGCCGGTTTCGTAGGTGGACGCGGCGGCGCCGACGAGTGCGCCCCAGGAAAACACAATGCCGAGCCATGCTTGCGGCCACCAGGTGATGCGTTTCATCAGCGGGTAGAGCGCGACCAGCGGAATGGCGATGAGCGAGACGATTTGTGCGAGCGGCGGCAGCATCAAAAGCGCGATGAGGCCGATGCCGCACTGCGCGAGCAGCCAGGCCCACGCGGCTTTGATGCTAACGGCGCCCGAGGGCAGCGGGCGCTGGCGCGTCCGTTCGACTTGAGCGTCGATGTCCTTGTCGAGGATGTCGTTATAGGTGCAGCCGGCGCCGCGCATGGCGATGGCGCCGAGCACGAACGCCAAGGCGTAGCGCGCATCCTCCCAGTAAAATCCAAAGCCGATGTTGGCGACGGCGAGGCCCATGAAGCAGGGCAGCAGCAACAATTGCCAACCGATTGGCCGATCGAGCCGCGAGAGTTGCGCGAACGGCTTCCACGCAACGGGCAGCGCGTCGGTCCAATGTCTCGCAAGTGCGTCCGCCGGTTTCATCTTGGACCGCCGGCAAGGTGCATGTCGAACCAGATCGCCGGCGAGGGCGCCGGCGGTCCAAGGGTGTCTGGTCTCGGCGCGTCGGCGGACGTCATCATTCCTGAAGTTTCCGAAATGCGCGACGCGCAATCAACGCCGAAATGTCACGGTGCGACATCAACAATGCCGGCGAGACGCCGGCGCTCCAAGAAGGCGCCTGTGCCGCTTCAGTAAGCGCAAGCCTCGAAGGCGCGTTTTACATCGCCGCCCCACTCGGTTTTGTAGCGTTCGATCAGGCGCTCAGCGGGGGTGACGCCGCTGGCGGCGATGTCGTCGAGTTCCATCAGGAAGTGGGTTTCGTCTTGGCCGGCATTGTCCGTGCGGGCGCGGGATTTGAGGCCTTGGCGGGCGATGGCGAGCGCGGCTTGGGCGATGTCCTGAGCTTTGTTGCCGCGGATTGGAGCCCGCAGGCCGAGCACTGGCACGGCGCGGCGCAAGGATTCGCGATCTTCCGCGGTCCAGCTCTTCACCAGCGACCACGCGGCTTCGAGCGCGGCGTCATCGTAATAGATGCCGGCCCAGAACGCGGGCAGCGCGCAGAGGCGTGACCAGGGGCCAGCGTCGGCGCCGCGCATTTCGAGATATGTCTTCAAACGCACTTCCGGGAAGATCGTGGTGAGGTGGTCTTCCCAATCCTTCAGCGTCGGCAGTTCGCCCGGCAGTGCGGGTAGTTTGCCTTCCATGAACTTGCGAAAGCTCTGGCCGGACGCGTCGATGTATTTGCCGTCGCGATAGACAAAGTACATCGGCACATCGAGCGCGAATTCCGTGTAGCGCTCAAAGCCCATGCCTTGCTCGAACACGAACGGCAGCATGCCGGTGCGATCGGGGTCGGTGTCGGTCCACACATGGCCGCGATAGGAGAGAAAGCCGTTCAAGCGGCCTTCGGCGAAGGGTGACGCGGCGAAGAGCGCCGTGGCGATGGGTTGCAGCGCGAGGCCGACGCGGAATTTCTTGACCATGTCGGCTTCGGAGGCGAAGTCGAGATTGGTTTGCACGGTACACGAGCGGAACATCATCTGGCGGCCGAGGCGGCCAACCTTCTGCATGTAGTCGCGCATGATCTTGTAGCGGCCCTTCGGCATGATCGGGATGTCTTCGAGACTCCACAACGGCTGGAAGCCGAGGCCGAGGAAGGCGATGTTCATGTCGCCGCAGACTTCGCGCAGTTGCGAAAGGTGCGAGCCGGTTTCGGCGCAGGTTTGATGCAGGTGTTCGAGTGGCGCGCCGGAGAGTTCGAACTGGCCGCCGGGTTCAAGCGAGATCGACGCCATGCCCTGCTTCAGCGCTATGACGTTCTCGCCCTCATAGACGCGCTCCCAGCCGAAGCGATCGGCGAGCTTGTTCAAAAGTGCGCCGATGCCGTTCTCGCCCTCATAAGGGACGGGCCTCAGCGTATCGCGATAGAAGGCGAACTTCTCGTGTTCGGTGCCGATGCGCCATGTCGAACGGTCCGGGCGCGGACCGTTCTCCAAGTGCGCGACGAGATCGGCGAACCCCGTGAGTACGGGAGACTTCTCAGTGGTGGCCAAGCTTTCCTCCCGGGCGCAGGCTCTTTGCGGCCATGTAAGGCTTCGGCTCGCATTCGCAAGCGGTTACGCCTCGCGCCAATCGCCCCATACCGACTGGATGATGCTTAACGCTGCGATCACCGCAGTCTCCGCGCGCAGGATGCGCGGGCCGAGCGACACTGGGATGACATAGGGCAGATTGCGCAAGGTGCGCCGCTCCTCCGGTGTGAAGCCGCCTTCGGGGCCGATGAGGAGGGCGAGCTTTCTTGGACCGCCGGCGTCCCCGCCGGCATCTTTGATGGGGCTTGGTTTGGTGGTTGTTGCGCTTGGCTTCGGCATGGCGGCGGGGACGCCGGCGGTCCAAGATTGAAGCGCATCACCTATCGGCATGGCACGACCATTATCGCCGCCCCAGGCTTTGCCGTCTTCGTCGCCGCTTTCGTCGGCGTAGATCAGAGGACGGGTTTCGTCCCAGCCGTCGAGCGCTTTCGGGAGCGGCGTGGCTTCGAAAATCTCTGGCGCGTCGAAGCGTTCGGTTTGCTCCGCCGCTTCGCGGGCGATGCTTTCGAGGCGATCGATGCGGACGGTTTCGGCGATGGTGCGGCGCGTCACCACTGGTCTTATGCGGCAGACGCCGAGCTCAGTTGCTTTCTCAACGATAAGATCGGTGGCGTGGCGCTTCACCGGTGCAAACAGCAGATCCAAGTCCGGCGATGGCTTGGCTTGGCGCAGCAGCTGCTCCAGCACGACCCGCATGCCGCGCTTCTCGCGCACGGTGACGCGCGCGCGCCATTCGCCGTCGCGCGCATTGAACGGCCGCAAGATGGCGCCGACGTCGAGGCGCAGCACCGTGCCGACATGGCGCGCCTGGGCTTCGTCCAGCGCGATCTCGGCGCCGGCGCGCAAATCTTGATCTATCAACAGACGCGGTTCGGGCATTGCGTGTCCTTGCTGCCGCGCTCGGCCGTCGCGCGCAAGCGTTCCTCTTGACCGGAGCCGCTCATAAGCGCTCCATCCCGCGGCTTTTGCGGAGGGGAACCGATGTCCGACAAATTGCTCGTCAGCGCCGGTGACGTGATCGACGTGCAGCTGACGTCGGAAACCGTCGTCATCGAAGGGGCCGACCGGCGTCACGTCGAACCCGGGCACATCACCAACCGCATGCGCCTGTTCGTGAAGCTCACCGACGGCGCCGAGCAGAAGTACGATTTTGAGGATACCGAGCTTGGTGTGCGCGAAACGCAGCGCGTTGTCGTGGTGCGCGGCCAGGGCAAGGGCAAGCGCGATCGCGGGCCGTACAATATCGTCCTCTTTAACGTGTCGAGTGCTGAGCGCGGTGAGTTTGAATCGGGCTTGCGCGCCTATCTTGGACACAAGCCGTTTTTCGGACCGCTTTGGAAGGCGCTGGTGATTTCGCTCGGCGTGGCGGTGGTGACGTGGTTCGTGGCGACGTTTGTCGTCAATCCCGGCAGCAACGGCGGCATAAGCGGGGTTTGGCTGGCGGTGATGTTTGGATTTTTGTCCTATCCGGCGTGGTGGTGGCTCGCGCGGCTCTGGGATCGGATCACTGAGCGGATGCGCTATCGGGCGGCCAGGAAGCGCTTCCTGAATGAGATGCAGGCGCGGGCGAACACGTACGCGCCACAGGCGAGTGCGCCGGCGCCGGTCGCGCAACCGGAAACGCCGCCCGAGGCGAACCCGGCCTGAGCGAGGGCCTACTGCGGGTTTTCCTTTGCGAGGGCTTTGCGGGCAGGCAAAGCTATGGGCCGCTCATGAACGTTCTCGACCATCCGCTCTTTACGGCGCGCCTGCGCCTCGAACCGGTGACGCCTGAGATGGCGGACGCCGCGCGCGTTGGGCCGAATGCGTTCGCGCATGTCATTGGCGCGGATGCGCCCGAGGATTGGTGCGCCGCGAGCCTGGGGCTCGTTGCCCGTTCAATTTCCCATGTCGGCAACGCGCCCGCGCCGACGCGCGCCATCGCCATTCATCGCCAAGAGGGCGTGGTCATTGGCGACGTGCGCTTCGAGCCGTCGTCTCGCTCGCAAAGCGAATTCGAGATCGGTTACGGCATTGCCCGCAGCCGCCGCCGTCAGGGCTATGCGGTCGAGGCGGTAAATGGCGTCATCGACTGGCTGTTCGAGGATGCGGGCGCCGAAACGGTGCTTGCCGGCTGCGATGCGGGGAACATTGCCTCCGTGAAGACGCTGCGCCGCTTGGGCTTCTGGCTCGATTCCAATCCGGGGCAGACCTTCTGGTGGGTGCTCGCCCCTGACCTCCGCCCGACGCGCCGCGCTTGATGCGCCGGTGAACGCCGTGCTTGTCTAAAGGGTGAACCTTAGGCAAGGGTCGTGACCAATCGCGCGAGGGCGCAACCAGAAAAGACGGAGCAGGGGGAATGAGCACAACTGAAACCGCCGGCAGCGGCGGCGAGAAGACTTGGTTTGGGCATCCCCGGCCGCTCGCGCTTCTCTTCACGACCGAAGCTTGGGAGCGCTTCGGTTATTACGGCATGCGGGCGCTGCTCATCCTTTATCTGGTTGAGCACTTCGTCTTCGCCGACCGCGTCGCCAACGGCCTCTATGGCGCATTCACCTCGCTTGTGTACCTCACGCCGCTGATCGGCGGCTTTATCGCCGACCGCTATCTCGGCAACAAAAACTCCGTGAAGCTCGGCGCCGTGCTGATGTCGGCGGGCTATCTCATGCTCGCCTTCACCGGGGGCGATCGCGCCGATCCGTTCGTCACCATCGGTGGCGCGCGCTACGAAGTTGCGATCGAAAAACAGGGCGAGGAGACGACCCAGTACGTGGTCGCCGACGGCCAACGCCACCGCATCATCGGCAATGAAGACGGCTCGCTGACGCTGGAAGGCGCCGGCGGCGCACTGCCGGCCACGGTCGCGCAGGGCGGCTATCAGTTCGACGCTGAGCGCAATCCGATCAGCGTGATCCTGCTGTTTGCGTCATTGGGCCTGATCATCGTCGGCAACGGCTATTTCAAGCCAAACATTTCCACGATCGTCGGCGATCTCTATTCGCAGACCGACCGCCGCCGCGACGCGGGGTTCACGATCTTCTACATGGGCATCAACCTCGGCTCGATCTTCTCGCAATTCTTGGCGCCGATCATCGCCGGCATGTACGGCTACCAATGGGGCTTTGCGCTCGCTGGTTTCGGCATGCTGTTCGCGGCGATCCGCTTCCAATTGGCCAGCGCCAATTTGAAGGATTACGGCAATCCGCCCGCCGACGCGCCCAAGCGCGGTTTGGTGATCCTCATCGGCTCGCTGCTTGCGGTGCCGGTGATCTGGTTCCTGATGAACAACGCCATGGAAGCGGCCTCGCACGGCGGCGCGCACGACGCGGCCGGCGGCATTGTCGGCTTCCTGATGGCGCAACCGCTGCTCGGGCAAATCATGTTCGGCGTCTATATCCTCGCCATGGTCGGCCTGCCGATCTGGGCGTTGGCCGGACTGGATAAGGAAGCGCGCTCCAAGCTCATCGTGGCGGTGGTGCTCTGCATCTTCTCGGTCGTGTTCTGGACGCTGTTCGAACAGGCGGGATCCTCGCTCACCTTGTTCGCCGAGCGTAATACCGACCGGAACCTCGGGGTGCTGCCGATCGTCGGCGAGTACGTGATGCCGGCGGGTCAAGCGCAGGTGTTCAACCCGCTCTTCATCGTCATCATGGCGCCGCTGTTCAGCCTGATGTGGAACTGGCTGGGCGCGCGCAAGCTTGAGCCGTCGGTGCCGTTCAAGTTCGTGATCGCCTTGGCGCTCGTGGGTATCGGCTTCTTGGCTCTGGTGTTCGGCGCCCAATTCCACAACGAGCAATTCCAAGTTGCTCTGTTCTGGTTGGCGCTGGCCTACTTCATCCACTCGGTCGGTGAGCTTTGCATCTCGCCGGTCGGTCTTTCGATGATCACCAAGCTCTCGCCGGCCAAGATGGTCGGCCTGATGATGGGCGTGTGGTTCATGTCGTCAGCGATGGCGCAGTACGCCGGCGGCATCATTGCGCAGTTCGCTTCGACGGAGACCGTCGGTGGCCAAGTGCTCAACCCGGAAGTGTCGCTGAACACCTATCTCGGCGTCTTCCAGACGATCGGCATCTGGGGCCTCGGCGCCGCTGGCGTTCTGTTGCTGCTCGCGCCGTTCCTGCAAAAGGGAATGCAAGGCATTCGCTAAGGCGAAAATGAAAAATTGAATAAAAACAAATACTCACCGGTCGGCAACGGCCGGTGAGTAACTTTTTCGGGTAGTTCTGCACGCTACGGCGTCAAGCCGTTGCGCCAGGATTATTTTCCAGGTGGAGTAGGTCTCTGGCGGAGGACAGCCCTCAGCCGGCCCATTCACCATTTAGGCGAGCTTCGCCGCAATACGGTGCGGGTCCGGCCCAGATTGATGTTTACGTTTGATTCACGGTTGCGGCTCCCCCGGCAACCGCGAAGGAGGTGTCCATGACCAGGCCGCGCACGACCCGCTCCAAGAAGAAGCCAGCCGAGGCTTCGGGGCAGGGATTGCGTCCCGAGGTCATGGATTTGCTCCTTGGCTGGCAATCCGATCACGGCCGCAGCGAACCGATGGGCTTTGGCGCACCGCGCGCCGAGGTTTCGATTGAGGGCGAGGCGCCGGTCGTTTTTGCCGAAGACCGCCACCTGCTGACGATCGCCCCCACGGGCGCCGGCAAGGGCCGAGGCGTCATTATCCCGAACCTGCTGCGCTTCGAAGGCTCGGTGATCGTCATCGACCCTAAGGGCGAGACTTGGCACGTGACCGCACGCCGCCGGAAAGAGATGGGCCAGGAAGTCCGTCTGCTCGATCCGTTCGGCGCGGTGTCGAAGCGCACCGATGCGCTGAACCCGTTCGATCTCTTCAACCGCCCCGGCGCGCTCTTGGATGCGGACGCCGAAATGCTGGCCTCGCTGCTGGCTGGCGATGTCGGCTTCCACAAGGAGCCCTTCTGGGACAATTGGGGCCGCTCGCTGATGGCGGGCGTCATCGCCGCGGTGGCCGAAACCTCGCCGAAGGCTGAGCGCCATTTCGGTAAGGTCCGCGAAATCCTGATGAGCGACGACGCGGTCTATAACCTCGCGGCGCTGATCGAAGGTCACGAGAACCTGAACCGGCTCTCGAAGCAAAACATCAGTTCGTTCTTGCCGATCACCGAGCAAACGCGTTCGGGCATTCTCTCGACCGCTCAGAGCTACCTCAAGGTCGTGAACTCGGATTCGGCGCTGCGTTCGCTGTCGAAATCGACGATCTCGCTCGATGCGGTGCGCCGCGGCGATCCGATGACGATCTACATCGTCATCCCGCCCGATAAACTCGAAAGCCACGGTGCGCTGCTGCGGCTTTGGGTTGGGGCCCTGATGCTGACGGTGATGGGCCGCAAGCGCCGTCCGAAGCGCTCGACGCTGTTCTTGCTCGATGAGTGCGCGCAGCTCGGCGAATTCGGGCCGCTGCGTCAGTCGATGACGTTGCTGCGTGGCTACGGCTTGCAGGTATGGCCGTTCTTCCAGGACTTGAGCCAATTGCAGCGGCTCTATCCGAAGGACTGGCGCACGATCTTCAACAATGCCGGCGTCTTTCAACTCTTCGGCGTGGCGAACCATCTGATGGCGAAGGAAAGCGCGGACCTCATCGGCGATATCGATGCCGACAAGCTGCGCGCGATGACCAAAGAGCAGCAGATCATCTCGATCTCCAACCAGAAAGCGGTCAACGCGCGGTTGCCGGACTATCTGATGGATGCGCCGTTCGCTGGTCAGTTCGATCCGAACCCGATGTTCGAAACCGACGAAGCGCCAGCAAAGCGCAGGCCGCCGCGCGCGCGCTAACGGAGCGCGGGCCTGAAGGTTTGCGTTGGATGCGAGAGCAAACACCTCGTCATTCCGGGGCAATGCGAAGCATTGAACCCGGAATGACGAGCTTCGTTAGTCGGCGTTTGAACCCTCGCCCAAGGCGGGCCTGAAGGCCTGCGGTCCAAGTGCTATTCCGCGGCCAGCGCTTGGGCGCGGCCCAGGTCGACGCTGACGAGTTGGCTGACGCCTTGTTCTTGCATGGTCACGCCATAGAGGCGGTCCATCCGCGACATTGTCACCGGGTTGTGGGTGATGACGATGAAGCGCGTCGTGGTGAGGCGCTTCATCTCTTCGAGCATGCGGCAGAAGCGATCGACGTTGGCGTCATCGAGCGGGGCGTCGACTTCGTCCAGCACGCAGAGCGGGGCGGGGTTGGCGAGGAAGACCGCGAAGATGAGCGCTGTGGCGGTGAGCGCCTGTTCGCCGCCCGAGAGCAGCGACAAGTTGGTGAGGCGCTTGCCGGGCGGCTCAGCGAAGATTTCGAGGCCGGCCTCGAGCGGGTCTTCGCTCTCGGTCAGCTTCAGATTGGCGCGTCCGCCTTCGAACAAAGTTGCAAAGAGCTGAGCGAAGTGGGCGTCCACTTCTTCGAACGCGCGCAGCAGACGCTGGCGGCCTTCGTTGTTGAGTGTCGTGATGGCGCGCCGGAGCTTGGCGACAGCTTGCGCCACGTCTTCCTTTTCGCGCGTCAGCGTATCGATGCGCTCTTGTGCTTCGGCCAGCTCTTCTTGCGCGCGCAGGTTCACCGGGCCGGCGGCGTCGCGCTCGGCCTTCAAGCGTTCGAGGCGACGCTCGACTTCGTTGATGGGCGCAGAACCGAGTGCGCAGTTCAACAGGCCGCCGGCGAGGTCGGCGAGCTTATCGGGGGCAACGCCAGCCTGCTCTTGGGCGGCGGTGGCGATGTCGGTGACGCGGGCGGCGTTGGCTTCGGCGTGTGCGTGCGCGCTGGCGCGGCGCTCGCGGGCGTCGGCGTGGGCTTGTTCGAGGGAGCGGGCGCGGTCGCCGGCGACGCGTGCGGCGGTTTCGGCTTCCGCGACTTTGTCGCTGGCTACGGCGCGGCGCTGCTCGGCGCCGCCGGCCTCGTCCATCAACGCTTCGAGTTTGGTGCGCGCTGTTGCAGGCGCAGCCTTCGCCGCGTCGCGGCGCTTTTCGATCTCGTCCAATTCCTTGGAGAGCGACTTGAGGCGTGCGTCGGCGCTATCGATGCGGGCGCGCCATTGCATCGTCTCGGCGTCGACGGCTTTGCGGCGCGAGTCGCGCTGTGCTTTGTCGCGGACGATGCTCTGCGTTGCTGCTGAGGCGTCCGCGGCTGCTAAGCGCGCGGCTTCAACCGCGGTGCGCGCAGCGGCGATCGCGGCTTCGTCGATCTTTACCGGTGCTTCACCGGACGCGCCTTGTGCCGTGCCCATCGCGGCGCGCGCGTCCGCGCGTTCGGCTTCGAGCGCTTCGCTTTGGGTCTTCAAGTCGGCTGCGCGTTCGGCGATGCGGGCGCGTTCGGCTTCGAGCCGCTCAGCTTCGCGGCTGGCGCTGGCTTCGGCGGTGGCGACCTTTGGCGCGTCGGCGCGGAGCGCGCGCGTCTTGGCGTCTTGCGATTGACGCTCGGCCTTGGCCGCTTCCCATTTCGCTTTCGCGTTGGCAGCGGTTTTCTTCGCGGCTTCGAGTTCTTTGCGGGCCGTGGCGAGGCGGTTCTTGTGTTCGAGGCGCACAGCGGCGGGTTGCGGCGCGTCGGCGCGGCGGACGAATCCGTCCCAGCGCCATAGATCGCCTTCGCGCGACACGAGGCGTCCGCCTGGCGGCAATTGCTTTGCGAGTTTCGCACCGTCCTTGGCGTCGACCACGCCGGTGAGCGCCAAGCGCGCCGCCAGTTGCGTCGGCGCTTTGACGAAGCGCGTCAGCGATTCCGCGTTTGCTGGCAAAGCGGGGGTGGGGAGATCGGCGCCAGCCCAGCGGACGGGCGCTTCGGCATTTGTCGATGCGTCGATGTCATCGCCGAGCGCAGCGGCGAGGGCGCGTTCGTAGCCGCGCTCAACATCGATCGAGGCGAGAACCGGCGGGTATTTCGCGGCGTCCGGCGGCGCGAGCTTGTCGAGCGCGCGGACTTCGGCGTCGAGTTCTTGCAGCGCTTTCTCGGCCGCGCGATGTGGCGCGAGCGCGGCTTCATCGGCGGCTTCCGCTGCTTTTAGCGCAGCCTCCGCATCCGCGAGCGCGGCGCGATGCTTTGCGCTTGCTTCATAGGCTGCATCGGCGGCGGCTTTTGCGGCCTTGGCGCGCGCGTCCGCCTCGGCATTCGCGGGCAATTCTTTGATCTGGGCGTCGAGCGCGTGTTTGCGCGCGTCCAGCCGGGCGACGCGCTCGCGCGCGCCTGCGGCGGCGTCGGTCAGCGCTTGGGTGCGCGCTTTCGCGGCGGCGGCTGCCGCCGCCAGCGTTTCGAGTTGCGCTTCCGCCGCGGCGCGCTTGGCGGCCGCCGCAGCCTCTGCGTCTTGCGCGGCCTTCAGCACCACTTGCGATTTGTCGGCGTCGCTGGGGCCGAGCGCGCCGGACTCTTCGGTTAGGCGGATCAGCGAGCCTTGCGCGTCTTGCTTCAGCGCTTCGAGGCGTTCGGCTTCATCGCGATTGCGCGCGGCGTCGGCTTCGCAGCGTTCGATGACGCCCCGGGCTTCGGCGAGATCGCGTTCGAGGCCGACGCGGACGCCTTCAAGGCGGCGCAACACGGCGGCGGCGATGGTTTCTTGTTCGCGCAGCGGTGCGAGGCCTGCGCGCGATTGTTCGGCGGCGCGTTCGCTGGCGCTGGCTTCGCTTGCGGCGGCGGCGACGGCGCGCTCGGCCTCGCGCAGATGCGCTTGGGCTTCCGCTTCGCGCTCGCGCGCTTCAGTCCAGCGGCGATGCAGGAGCAACGCTTCGGTTTCGCGCAGCGTTTGCGCGAGGCCGCGATAGCGCTCGGCTTGGCGGGCTTGCTTTTTCAAGCTCGCGGCTTGGCCTTCGATCTCGGCCAGCACTTCATCCAGGCGCGTCAGGTTGGTCTCGGCCGCCTTGAGTTTCAGATCCGCTTCGTGCCGGCGCGCGTGCAAGCCGGCGATGCCGGCGGCGTCTTCGAGGATGCGGCGACGGTTTTGCGGCTTGGCCGAGATGAGTTCATTAATCTGACCTTGGCGCACGAGCGCAGGCGAGTTGGCGCCCGTTGCCGCGTCAGCGAAGAGAAGCTGCACGTCCTTGGCGCGGACTTCCTTGCCGTTGATGCGATAGGTCGAGCCAAGCCCGCGCCGAATGCGGCGCGTGACTTCGAGCACGTCTTCGTTCTGGAACGGCGCCGGCGCCCGGCCGCATGCGTTGGACAAGACGAGCGTGACTTCGCCGTGCTCACGCGCAGGACGCGCAGCGCTGCCGGAGAAGATTACATCGTCCATGTCGGCGGCGCGCATGGACTTGGCGCTGGTCGCGCCCATCACCCAGCGCACCGCTTCGAGAAGATTGGATTTGCCGCAGCCGTTGGGGCCGACGACGCCGGTCAGACCTTGCTCGATCGGCGCGCGGGCCGGATCGACGAAGCTCTTGAAGCCAAGGAGGCGCAGCTCTGTGATGTGCACGGAAGCCGCGCCTCTCCTGGACTAGCCGCCGCCGGCGTGCGCGGCGATGGCAGCGTCGATAAGTGCGGCAAACTTTGCGTAGTCGTAGCCGCCGGTCGAGTTGGCAAAACCCTGAGGCGACATCAGTTCGCCATTTAGGAAGAACGTCGGTGTGCCGGTGACCTGATCGCGGGTGGCGAGTTCGCCTAGCCGGGTCATGCGCTCGGCGCCCGATGGATCGGCGATGCAGGCGAGGACGGTCTCTTGCGAAAGACCGGCGGCGCCGCCGATCTCAACGAGCTTGGCTTCGATGCCTTGGCGCGAGCCGGCTTGGAACATCGCCGGCTGCTGTTCGAACAGGACGCCAAGGCGGCTGAAATACTGCTCCGGAGTCGCGTTGTTGCAGCGCGCGACCTGGTATTCGGCGAGCGCAATGGTCGGGATCACGCGCTGCGGATCGACCGGGGCCAGCACTTCGCGGAAGATGAAGTGGATCTTATTGGTGTCGATGTAATTGGTCTTGAGCTGACGGAATACCGTCTCTTCGAACTCGCGGCAGTGGCTGCACATCGAGGAGCCGTATTCGATCAGCGTGACGCCCGAGTCCGGGTTGCCGATCGCCATATCGTCCGGCGAAACGCCCGAAGCGCCGCCGCCGCCGCTGCAGCCGGTTACGCTCAGAGCCGCGAGCGCGCCCCCGCCCAAAAGCAAATTCCGGCGTCCGAACACGAGCATGCAAAACCTCCAGATTGGCCCGGAGGCATAGAGTTTTTTTGAAGCGCTGGAAACCTCTAGCCCTGCTTCACCGCGCGCCCGAGGCGCATCAGGGCGGAGCGAAGGCCGTCGTCGCTGGCTGGGTCGAGGGTCTTGGCCAGAGCGGCCTCTTCGGCGGCGCTGAGCGGTTTCTGCAGCGGACGGACGTTGGGGGCCTGGGCGGGCGTGCGCGCCGGGGCGCGGTGATCGACGCGGATGGCTTTGACCTTGGCGCCGGCGACCCGGAGACGCTCCACAAGCAGTGGGGCCTGCTGCTGCAGGAATGGGGCGAGGGCGCTGGGGACGTGGATGGTCAGCGTTCCGGCGGCCAGTTTCACTGGCGTAGCGCGGGAAAAGCTCTCCCCGGCGATATCGCGCCAGCGGCGCTTCATCTCCGCCAGACCCATGCCGGTGTCCTTCAGAAGCGGCCGGAGCACGGCCGCCAGGGACTTGTTGGCGCTGGGCGGCGGGGCCACGCTTTGGCGGCCACGCTTGGCTGCGAGCGCCTGCGACGCCTCACCCTCGGAAGGGCCGGCCTTCGGACCAAGGAATGAATCCTCGGCGGCACGGAAGCGGTCGCGCAGTGACATGGACCGTTGAGCGAATCGTAAAGTCATGAACAAAGGGTAAAGACACCCCATGCCAGCGCTTGCTCAAAAACCGATTAGGCCTGGGGATAAGGGGTCGGTAGCTCGGGATAAGCTGCGGAAATCGTTGCTAAAATGGTACGATTGCGAGGGTCGCGATCTGCCCTGGCGGCTGCGTGGAGGCCGTCCCGATCCTTACCGGGTTTGGCTCTCCGAGATCATGCTGCAGCAGACGACGGTGGCAGCCGTGGCCCCGTACTTCACGCGATTCTTGGAGCGCTGGCCGACCGTGGAGGCGCTGGCGGCGGCGCCGCGGGATGATGTTCTCGGGGCCTGGGCTGGGCTTGGCTATTACTCGCGGGCGCGGAACCTGCACGCTGCGGCTCAGCAGATGGCGGTGCGCGGCGTGCCCCAGGATGAGGCCAGCTGGCGGGAACTGAAGGGTGTCGGCCCCTACACGGCCGCCGCGATTGCGGCGATCGC
>JADLHI010000147.1 GCA_020848895.1 Hyphomonadaceae bacterium | reverse complement strand
GACGACCGCGTCCGCGCCCTCCTCGCCGCAGGTTAAGGTTCGATTCCGCAGGATCCCTACTTCACCCCGCCAGCCCGCGCGGCCTCGGATCAAAATCGAACGACCGCACACGCGGCCCCTCGCCGCCCGTCATCAGCGCCGTCAGCGCCCACACCAGCGCATCGGCGCGATCAAGCAGGCCTTCGCTCTCACTCACCCCCAGCGCCAGCAGCTCTTCTTCGAGTTGAACGAAGGCGCCGCAATGCGTCACCCGCCCCTGCTCATACAAAGCCGCGATCGGCTCCGCCCGCGCCCTCTTTCCACGAGAAGCATGCACCAGCCGCACAGCGCATGGCGCACCCGCTTGCGCCAATGTCGCGCGCACCATGTCGCCGCCCTGGTTCGCCTCGGCGACAATCTCGCTCGCGCCAAACTCTGCCGCCGCCTCAGCAACACGCATCGCCCAGCCAAGCGGCGATAATCCCAACGCACTCCGATCCGCCAACACGAACGCCTGACGCCCCAAGCGCCCCGCCACCACGATCCCGCACGCAGCGCCACCGGCGCCCGCCGGCGGATCGACACCCACCACCACGCGCTCGCATCCACCAACCGGCGCAACACCGCCAGCGCGCTTCAAATCCGCGACCCGCCACAGCGCGCCATCGCCTTCGAGCAGCCGCCCTTCCAGCTCTTGCTCCGCCAGCCGCGTGCCGCCGTACAAAGCCGCCAGCCCATCCAGAAACGACGGCGCCAGATGCGCCGCGTTCACCTCCGTCGCCGCTTGCGTCACCACGCACGACGCCTCCGCGCGCAACAAACGCAAAGCCGGGATCGGCTTCGGCGTCGTCGTCACCACCAGCTGCGGCGCAACGCCAAGCCGCAATCCCATGCGCAAAATCGCCAGCGTCTCGCTCGGACGCGGCCAGATACAAAACTCATCCGCCCACGCCGCCTCGAATTGCGGCCCGCGCAGACGCTCCGGCTCCTCCGCCGAAAACGCGTACGCAATCGACCCGTTCGGCCACAACAACCGCCGCCGCGAGCGCTCGTACCAAGGCCGCTCGCGCCCCGGCAGATTGCGAAGCCCGCTTGGCCCATCGACCATCACTTCGCGCACATCATGCTGCGTCGGCCCCACCAAAGCGTAGAGCCCCGGCGAAGCTTCAGCCCGCGCCGCCAACCATTCCGCGCCCGCGCGCGTCTTACCCGCGCCGCGACCACCCTGAAACAGCCACGTCGACCAATCACTCTGCGGCGCACGCTGCGCCGCATGCGCGATCTCGTCCCACCGACTCGCAAACCGCGAATCCCCGGTCTTCACCGCCTGCTCCGGCGCCGGAAACGGATGCAAGGGCGGCGGAATCTCTTGGCTCTGCACATGATGCGCCTTGCACCATTTCTGCAGCGACGCGCGCTTACGCAGCGCATCGACACTCACACCATAGCGCTCATGACAAGCGGACGCCGTGTACCCCGCCAAATAATCCCGCCGCACCTGCGCCCAGACCTCCGGACTATGATGCAGACGCTTGCTGATGGTGCGCTTGGGTTTTGCTTCTTCTGACACGCCGCCATTCTACGACCGCGCGCAAGCGGTCGGATTGAACGCGATCTATCCTCGGTTTTTCCAAGTTGGAGCGCGCGCCTCCAGCCCGCATCTAGCGCAAATCGTCGTAGGTTGGAGCGCGGGCCTCCGGCCCGCATTCACCGCCAACCAACGAACACGACCGCACGTCGTCGTTCACCGTTGCGGGCCGGAGGCCCGCGCTCCAACTTTTCAAGCACCGCACACTAATCTACCAATCGCGCATGGGCACGAAAGGCTGGCACTCGCGCGGCTATCTCCCGCACTATGATGGTTGGGACCTCACCCAACACGTCGTCTTCCGCCTCCACGACTCCGTCCCGCCAACCGAACAAGAAGGCGACGATGTCCTCGACCGCCACCTCGGCTCATCCTTCATGCGCGCCCCCGCCTGCGCCCGCATCGTCGCCGAAGCGCTCCTCCACCACGATCGCAATCACTACGCCTTGCAAGCTTGGTGCGTGATGCCCAACCACGTCCACGTGCTCGTTGCTACAACGAAGGACCACGAACTGAGCACGATTGTCCGCACTTGGAAGACGTTCAGCGCCAAGCGCATCAACGAATTTGCAAAACGCTCAGGATCAGTTTGGTCGCCCGACTACTTCGATCGCTACGTCCGCGATGACAAACAATTCGAAACAGCGAAGCGCTACATCGAAATGAACCCCGTCGCCGCCGGCCTGTGCGAGGCGCCGGAAGCCTGGCCCTTCGGCTCCGCCGGCTGGAAATAGAGCAGCTCTAAGCAAGTTGGAGCGCGGGCCTCCGGCCCGCATTCACCGCCAACCATCGAGCACAAACGCCAACAAGCAAAGCAACGCCATCAACCCATGCGGGCCTCCAGCGCCAACCTCCACAAGTTGGAGCGCGGGCCTCCGGCCCGCATTCACCCCATACACCGAGCGCCAACACCAACAAGCAAAGCACGCCATCAACCCATGCGGGCCTCCAGCGCCAACCCCCACAAGTTGGAGCGCGGGCCTCCGGCCCGCATTCACCGCCTACCAACGAACACAAACGCCACCAAGCGGAGCGGCGTTTTAGAGCCATGCGGGCCAGAGGCCCGCGCTCCAACCTGCCAACGCCTGCGCCCAGGACCTCCCGGCTATGATGCAGACGCTTGGTAATGGTGCGCTTGGGTTTCGGTTCTGATGTCACGCCGTAATCTTCACGCCAGCGCGCGAGCGGTCGGATTGAACGCAATCTATCCCCGAATGCAGCACGACGATCGGAACGCGCGTCGCGCGTTCCGATCACTTTCTTGCGGAGGGTTCTCAAGCCCTTCGAACTGCAATGGTCACAATGATCGGCTCAATGTTGATGTTATTCGATCGAGCAGACTCGATCGCCGCGCGTAGCGCTGGATCTGAGCGGCCCAACATGGACTCTCGGTCGCCAGTGGCCGCCTCGCACGAGGGCATCGACGCGGTCACTTCCGGTCGAAGTGCGGCCTCAATGCTGGTCCGCACATCCGGCGCTCGTGCACCGAGCATCGACTCCCGGCCGCTCGCAGCGGCGGTGGCGTTGCACGGTGTAAAGCGTAGTTCGATGATCTCGTCGGTTGTGGAGTCAGCTTGAACTTCGAAGAAATCGACCCCGCTAGCCCTGGAGGGCACATATGTGGACAGGGGTGAATCCAACCTCAGTGCATCGAGTTGAGTTCTTACGCCGTTGCCATCGATGTTCGTGACCTGAAGGATTCCTGGGACGTTGTTCGAGACTACAATGACCACACCTTCACCTGGAGCGTAGCGGTCTGTCGCTGTGGCCGGTGCGAAGCTGTGGGTGCGCTCGATTTTGTACAAAGTGTAGGCGAGGGCCGGTGTCACGGTAGCCCCGGTGGTCGGAGTGGGGGTCACGGTTGGCGGCTGGGTCGTAGTGGATGGCAGAACCGCCGGCGTCGTCGCCACGGGGGTTGGAGCAACCGCGACCGTTGTTTGCCCAGCGCAGGCTGAGTTCGTTGTGCCTCGGTTGCGGCCGACAAGCAGATTAAGTCCCCCCTGCGCAATCGCGGCCCATGTCGGCGGCAAAAACGCCCCAACAAGCGTGCTGAAGAATGTCCGCCCTGGAGACTCCTGTTGTTGGCACTGCTGCGCCGAAGCAGGTGACGCAACCGAAAGCGCCCCAATAACCAGCAACGCGGTCAAACACTTAGTCATCTTCGCCATTGAGCCCTCCCCTGATTGTTCCATCGCACTCGCGTGCGCACTCTGCCACTTACGCCGAGGGAGACGCCTGAGTTTGCAAGCCGAAGTTAGGCGTCGTCCGGTCGCCGTCGGTAGGTCCGCCCGACAGAGGGACGTTAGTGTCGCAATCTCGCAGAGTCCATAAAGGCTGAACGCACTTCGCATCGCGCCCAAATGTTGCACGGCGCAGCAAGAATGGAGTCGAGTAGTCGTGCCGGTGGCGCTAGTATCCATCGCGATTTACGACACTTGCGGCAAACAGGGATTCTTCTGAGAGCGAGGGGTTGGGGCATGAACGCCATTACACGCACTGCCTTAGCGACTTTTTTTGTTTGGCTCATCGCGGGGACCGCGAATGCGCAACTAGGCCAGCCTCTCCGTCTGTACAATGCGCTGGACCCCTGGCGTTTCATTGGAGACGGTCGGGAAGCATATGTGCCGCCCTCATCAACTGCCGTTAGCGGACGGGCCAACGAGACCTTTGAGCGCGCCGACACGTTCCGCGGAGCGATGCGCAACAACATGAGAGGCATTGGGCGTTTGGCGATTCACCTTCGCCGTACTGCCACTCGCGAAGAGGGAGTAACTTGGTGCACGGCGTGGCTGATCGCGCCCGAGGTCATCATCACCAACAATCATTGCTATCCAAGCAATGAGAATTTCGACCCCGCGATCGAAGTCGTCGAGGCGCAGGTGATATTCGGCTACTTTCGACCAGGAGAGGACCAAGGCGGCGAGATTCTACGAGTACCCGCAGGCGCCGCGCATCAAGTGTTGGAAGTGCTCGAGGAAAATCGAGGCCTTGACTACTCGTTGCTGCGAATATCCGACACCAACAATGAAACAGACGAATTCGCGGGTCTCGTTGGAAGCGGCAGGCCAATTCCGTTTGACCCCAGACTGCCACTCCCCGATGAGCGCCTGTATGTCGTCCAGCATCCAATGAGCCGACCAATGCAGGTCAGCCAATTCGGGTGCCTGTCCTCTCCAAATCCGATAACGCCGACGAGTCGGGTTCTGGAACATACCTGCCAGACTCTGCCCGGCAGTTCTGGTTCGGCGATCTTTGCTCAGTCAGATAACCGAATTATCGGCTTACACTTTGGCACAGACGAAGGCGTCGACGGAACCCACGCTTTCAATCGAGCGATGCTCGTGTCTAGGATTGTAGCTCAGAGTCCGTACCTCCGAAGGACGATGGGTCGTCAACATCCTCATCTCTTTCCGGACCTCGCTGACTCAAGGTTCAATGTCTATTTTGAATGGGATCGTTCCAATTTGAATCAGGCCGCGCTCGAAACCATCGATGCCTTTGTCGAAGGCAATCGGCAACGCGGGCGGGCAATAGAAATCATTGAAATTCGAGGGCACACGGATCGTTCATTCGATGACATCGACCATCAGCTTGGCTTATCACAGCGCTGCGCGAACATCGTTCGAGATGCTTTGACCGCAAGAGGCATTCCTCTTGACGTCATTCACGTGGACGCTTTGGGAGCGGAAGAGCCCGCGCGCCTCGTACGGGGGCGTGAACCACTCAATAGGCGCACAGAAGTCTACGTGGTCTATTCTCAAACCAACTAGATGTTGGCCCGCCCTAAGCATCTGCGTCCGCTTCCGGCGCAAACTCCTGGATGAAGTCACGACGCGGCTCGACAACATCGCCCATCAGCTTCGAGAACATCTCATCCGCGTCGTTGGCTCAAAAGCCCTCTCTCTCCTTTGGGAGGGAGAGGGTTGGGTGAGGGTGGAGCGCTAACGGCTCAGGATGAAGCGAAGACGGAGTGAAGATCGGCTAACACCTGCGCCGCCCCTCACCCTGACCTCTCCCCCTCTCGGGGGCGAGGGTTGAGCTTTAGGCGTCCACGTCCGCTTCCAGCGCGAACTCCTGAATAAACTCCCGCCGCGGCTCGACAACATCGCCCATCAGCTTTGAGAACATCTCGTCGGCGTCGTCGGCGTGATCGACCTTTACTTGCAGCAGCGTGCGCACGTCGGCGTCGAGCGTGGTTTCCCAGAGTTGTTCGGCGTTCATTTCGCCCAAGCCCTTATAGCGCTGGATCGAAACGCCCTTCTGCCCCGCGGCCTGGATCGCGTGCAGCATCGAGAGCGGCCCATCGACGTCGGTGACGTCGCCGCCGCGCTTCAGCGCGCCGCGCGTCAGATACGTCTCGCGCAGAGCGGTGCTGCGTTCAGCAAGACGCCGCGCATCGGCTGAGCTCAAGAAGAGCTTATCGAACGTCGCGCGTTCGGCGACGCCGCGCACGGTGCGCTCCAAGACGAGCGCGCCATCGGGATCGAACCGCCCGGTCCAATTGCCTTCGCCCTCTTCGGCGATCCGGTTGAGGCGCGCGGCGGCTTCCTGCGCTTCCTTATCGCCCGCGCCAGCTGCAAACGCGCCAGCGATCGCGGCTTGTTCCAAGACGCTATCTGGCACGCGCGCGTGCAAGCGCTTGATCAATGTTTCGACGGCGATGGCTTCGCGCGCGAGGCGCTTTAGATCGTCGCCGGCATCTTGCGCGCCGCCGGCTTCGAGCACAGCGCCGGCCGAGCCTTCTTCGATCAGGAAGGCTTCGAACTCAGCTTGATCCTTCAGATAGCGGCCGCTCTTGCCCTTGGTGG
>JADLHI010000146.1 GCA_020848895.1 Hyphomonadaceae bacterium | reverse complement strand
GCGATGGCCTCGCCCGTCGCCATGCCGACCAAATCCGCGCCGATCTTGCGTGCAAACAGCGCGCCGAACAGATCGATTGCGCGGCGCGGCTCCTTCTTGATGCGGTCGAGCACCCGGTCGAGCGCCTTTTCGTGGCCATCGATCAAGTTTTGCAGACGCTCGTGCAGGCCGTGGAACGGCTCATTGTGCGCCGGCAGCACCAGCACATCGTTCGGCATCACAGCGAGCAGCTTCTTGCAGCTATTGATCCAGTCCGTGAGCGGATCGCCATCGGGCTCGGTGGGAAACACCGAGACGTTGGAACTGATGCGCGGCAACACCTGATCGCCGGAGATGAAGAGCTTCAGGTCTTCTTGCCAGAGACACACGTGCTCGGGACAATGGCCGTTGCCGGTGATGACGCGCCACGGGCGGCCGTTGATGTCGATGACCTCGCCATCTTCCATGCGCCGGTACGCGTCCGGCATTTTCGAGACGGCTTTGCCGAAGCCGCCGAAGCGCACCCTGTAGCTATCGAGCAAATCCTCATCCCAGCCGGCGGCGCGATAGAACGTGACGCCCTCTTCGGGCGCCTCACGGCCGGTATCGGCCACCAGCATGCGGCCGGTGATGTATTCGAGCCGGCTCATCCAGAGCGTGGCGTCAAACTTGCGGCAGATCCAACCGGCGAGACCCATATGGTCGGGATGCATGTGCGTGCAGATCACGCGCTTGACCGGCTTGCCGCCCAGCTTGGCCTCAAAAATCGCGCGCCAATGTTCGCGCGTCGCCTCCATGGCGATGCCGGTATCGACGATGGTCCAGCCATCGCCGTCTTCGAGCAGCCAGAGGTTGATCCATTGCAGCGCGAACGGCAGCGGCATGCGCACCCAATGCACGCCCGGCGCAATCTCACGCGCAACGCCAGGTTCCGGCGGCTCGCCCAGCGGATATTCCAGCTTCGGCTTCAGCCGCGCTGGCGCGACATCGTCTTCAAGACCATCCATGGACATGGGCCGAGTCTAGCGGGGCTGGCCGGCGGGAGCTAGCGCACGCTGCGGAAACGGCGCCGCGCGCCTCGTCCAGAATCGCCGCCGGCAGATCAAGCGAGCGCTGCTTCTATCCAGTTCGAGAATTCCGCGGCCAGATGCCATCGATGCTCGGCCACCATGGCTCCGGCCATCGCCGCGGGAAATTCAACGGTGAGGCGCGCTCTAAATCCTTCGCCGTCTTGCCGAAACTGGTGGCGCACGCCGCCAATGGCCAAGCCGTCGCTGAGCCGCGCGACGCCCGCCACCTGATACGGAAAACCAGCGTCGGGCGCCGATTTCAATGAGCTGAGATCGCTATAATCGACGGTGAACTCGGAGGCGAAGGGCGAGCCGCCAGTGGTTTCCGTCACCACCTGCCGGCCCGCCTTGTCCAGGGCAATGATGTAGTGATCCGGACAAGCGTCGATCATCGGGCGTTCGTCACCGAGGCGACTGCGCTCTTCGAACCAGCGCACAAACTTTTCCGCCGATCCGGAAGACACCGATAGTTCGCAAACGCTGAAACGACGGCGAGCGCCGGACATGGCGCAGACGATTCGCGCAATGCGCTCGGACCAGATCAAATCACGCTTAAGCATGGCGCGAATGGCGTCATGTCCCAGTTCGAGCTTTTTCTCGGTCAGAGCAAGGCGGCGGCCTGCTCGGTCCGGCGGGACCGGAAGGCCCTCCATTTCAGGACGCTCCTGGCGCGGCGATCTTCCCACGCCAAAACCGCATCGCGTTGGTGCGTGCGATCGCCGATTTGAGCAACGATCCGCATTAGAGTGCAAAGTCCCGAGACCTCAGCACCGCCGCGCCAAGCTTGATTTCCGCCAGCCGCGACGGCGCGCGCGCCAGCACAGTTCGCGCATAGAAACGAAGCAGCGCGGCTTGTTCAGCGTTGGCGTCCCGCGCCCCGCCTTTCACCAGCAGCACACCGCCAACGACATCGCCGGCCAGCTGCAGATACCCGTACGCGCCAGCCTGAGCATCCTCGCGCGGGGCCGAGAGCATGTACGCAGTCGCGTCCGCGAGCGCATCGAGCGCGGCGTTCAATTTGGGATGCGACGATCCCGCAACGGCCCGTCCTTCGGCGATAAAGGCCTGCATCGCGTCGCCGCGATCGCCGAGCAATTTGCGGCCATAGAGATCGAGCGCCTGGATGCCATTCGTGCCTTCGTAGATCGGGGCGATGCGGGCGTCGCGATAAAATTGCGCCGCGCCGCCTTCCTCGATGAAGCCCATGCCGCCATGCACTTGCACGCCAAGGCTCGACGCTTCGACACCCAGGTCCGTGCCCCAAGCCTTGGCTATCGGCGTCAGCAAATCTTCGCGCGCTTTATCGCCAGCATCCGCCGCCACCGCCGTCGCATAGCAAATTGCGCGGCCGGCTTGGATTTTGGCTTTCATCGTCATCAGCATGCGCCGCACGTCAGGGTGCTCGATGATCAGCGCGCCGCCCTGCTTGCGCTCTTTCGCGTAGGCCAGCGCTTTTTGGTACGCGGCTTCCGCAACGCCCACGCCTTCCATGCCGACATTGAGCCGCGCCGCGTTCATCATCGTGAACATGGCGTGGAGGCCGCGGTTCTCTTCGCCGATCAGCCAGCCGGTCGCGCCTTCGTAGGCGAGCGTGCAGGTGGGCG
>JADLHI010000145.1 GCA_020848895.1 Hyphomonadaceae bacterium | reverse complement strand
TGGCGTTGGCCGCGAAATGGGCTGGGCCAGCCGGCGTCTTCTGGGCTGGCGAGGACGCCGCGTTTGCCGAAGAGGGCGCGCCGTATCCTGTCGGCCTCGCACACTATGGGCTGCCGCTCGATCGTCTGATCGTCGCCCGTGCGCGCAAACGCGAAGACGCACTCTGGGCCGCCGAGCAAGCGCTCGCCGCAACCGGCGCGATCGTGATTTGTGCGCTCGGCGCTCAAGGCAAACCACTCGACCTCAAAGCCAGCCGCCGCTTGCTGCTTTTGGCCGAGCGCTACGCGTCGCGCTGCCTATTGCTAATGCCCGAGAACGGACCAAGCGCGGCCTGGACACGCTGGCGCATCGCGCCAGTGGAAAGCAACGCCGATCCAGATGAGCTTGGCCTCCCCGCATTCCGCGCCGAACTCACCCGCAGCCGCGGCGGACCATCAGGATCGCACTTCATCGTAGATTGGAACGCCCATGAGCGCAGCTTCGCCGAACGCGAGGTGGCTCGCGATTTATCTGCCGCGGATACGGACGGATCGGCTGATCCGCGCCGGCCTCGCCGGTACGGATAAACGCCCGCTCGCGGTTTATTCGAAAGAAACGAACGCTTACGAAATCGTCGGCGTCGATGCGCGTGCGAGCGACTTGGGCGTGCGGCTCGCCATGTCGCTCGCGGATGCGCGGGCGATTCAACCGAAGCTCGAAGCAATAGAGGCAAATCCCGAAGAAGACGCGCGCGCGCTCGACAACATTGCCGCGTGGTGTGAACGATTTACGCCGATTGTGGTGATTGATCCGCCGGAAGGCCTCTTCCTCGACATCACCGGTTGCGCCCATCTTTTCGGCGGCGAAGAAAATCTGCGCGCAGAGATCGTCACCCGCTTGCGTGCGCAAGGCTTTGGCGCACGCGCGGCCATCGCTCCGACGCCAGGCGCAGCCTGGGCGTTGGCGCGGTATGGACGTGAACCCTCTCCCCCCTTGCGGGGGAGAGGGCAGGGTGAGGGGGGGCGTGCCGATGCGCAGGCGCCTGCTCGTTTGCATGCCCCCCACCCCTCGGCCCCCGCCCCACAAGGGGGCGGGGGAGAAGAATGGCGTGAAACGCTTGCGCCATTGCCCGTTGAAGCTTTGAGGCTTGACCCCGCCGCGGCGGCTTTATTGCGCCGCCTGGGTCTGAAAACCATCGGCGAAATTTTGCATGCGCCGCGTTCGTCGTTCACAGCCCGCGCCGGCGAGAACGCCATGCTGCGTCTCGATCAGGCGCTCGGCCGCGCGCAAGAAGCGCTAACCCCGCGCCGGCCAGCCCCGCCTGTGTTTGCGCTCCGACGTTTCTTGGAGCCGATTTTTACAGCCGATGCGATCCTGCAAGTAACGCAAGACCTCTGTGGCGATGCGATCGAAAAGCTGGATATCCGCGGCGCCGGCGTTTTGCGCGCTGAGCTTGTGCTGTTCGGCGTTGATGGCCGCGACCGTGTGATCGGCGTGAACGTCAGCAAGCCGCTCCGCGAAGTGAAGCCGCTGCTGCGGCTCTTCCGCGAAAAGCTCAGCATTGTCGGTGAAAATTTTGATGCGCAATTCGGTTTCGAAGCGGCGCGCTTAGATGTCGTGCGCCTCGCGCCGGTCGAAGAGGGCGATGGAACGTTCGCCGCCGTTGAGCAGGCGGTTGCCGGCGCCGAGCAGATCAGTGGGATTGTCGATATCCTAAGTTCGCGATTGGGCGCAAAGCGGGTCGTACGCGCTCAATTGCATGACGAACATTGCCCCGAGCGTGCTGGAGGCTGGCGATCGGCGCTGAGCAAGAGTGTCGATGGAAAGCCCGTAGAGCCGCCTGCGGATGGCGTGCAGCGGCGTCCGGTGCGGTTGTTTGCGCCAGCGCAGCCGATCGAAGTGATGGCCGGCGTTCCCGATGGGCCGCCGATCAAGTTTCGCTGGCGGCGCGTGATCCGGGACGTCGCTCGCGCGGAGGGGCCGGAGCGGATCGGGGGCGATTGGCAAAAGCGCGAAAAGACCCGCGACTATTACCGCGTCGAAGACAGCCAAGGCCGCCGCTATTGGCTCTATCGTGAAGGTCTCTACGGCGAAAGCGAAACGGCCCCGACTTGGTATGTGCACGGGCTGTTCGCATGAACGGTTTTGCGGAACTCTGTGTCACCACGAATTTTTCGTTTTTGCGTTCGGGGTCTCATCCCGAAGAGATGGTGGAGCAGGCCGTTGCGCTGGGCTTGACCGGCATCGGCATCGCCGATCGCAATACGCTCGCGGGCGTCGTCCGCGCGCACGTCAAAGCGAGAATTATGCGTGAGCAAAAAAGGGGAGATATTCGAGCGATCGTCGGCTGTCGTCTTGTGTTTCGCGATGGCGCCCCGGATTTGATTGTCTATCCCAAGGATCGCGCAGGTTACGCAAACCTCACGCGGCTGCTGACAAAAGGTAATGATCCCGCGCCAAAGGGTGAATGTTGGCTCAATTTTTCCGACTATCTGACGCACGCTGAAGGCTTGCAGACAATTTTGATCCCTGCGTGTGAACTCGGAGATGCGCCTTATCGCTTCGGACCGTACCTTCGGCAAATTCAAGAAGCGACGGGTGAGGCGTGGCTTGCAGCGTCGTTCCAGTTCAACGGCGAAGACCGGCGCCGCATCAAGCAGCTAAAACAACTCGCCTCGCAAACCGGCGCACGATTGCTCGCGACCACGGAGCCGTTGATGCATCATGCGCAGGCGCGGCCGTTGCTGGATGTCGTTACTTGCATCCGGGAAAAGAAAACGCTGAACCAAGCCGGCGCTCTGTTGGCAAAAAACGCTGAGCGGCATTTGAAATCGGCGAAAGAAATGCAGCGTCTCTTTGCCGATGCGCCGGAAGCTGTTGCGGAAAGTCTGAGCTTTCTCGATCGCATCCAATTTTCAATGGAGCATCTGCGCTACGAATACCCGGAGGAGACATCCGCAGGTTATTCCTCTCCGCAGGAAGCGTTGAAGGCGCGCGCCTGGGAGGGCGCTAAGAAGTTTTATCCGGCTGGCATACCGGCAAAGATCGAGGAGTCTCTCAATCGCGAACTCGCGATCGTCGAAAAGAAGCAGTATGCCCCGTATTTTTTGACGGTCGCCGATATTGTCGACTTCGCGCGCTCCGATCGGGACAAAGACGGCGGGCGCAAGATACCCATTCTCTGCCAGGGTCGCGGTTCGGCGGCAAACTCGACGATCTGTTATTGTTTGGGGATCACGTCAGTTGATCCGAACGACAATGTTTTGCTTTTCGATCGCTTCGTTTCCGAAGAACGAAATGAGCCGCCCGATATCGACGTCGACTTCCAGCATGAGCGCCGCGAGGAAGTTATCCAGTATATTTACCAAAAATATGGCCGCGATCGCGCCGCTCTGGCCGCAACGCTGATTTGTTATCGCGGCCGCAGCGCTATCCGAGAAGTCGCGAAGGTCTTTGGATATTCGGAAGACAGCGTAAGCAGCTTATCGAAGATGCTGCATTGGTGGTCGAAAGGCGTCGAAGACAAAGACCTCCTGGAGCATGGGTTCGACATCGGCGATCGGAAACTGATGGATTGCGTGGAGCTTGCAAACAAGTTGCAGGGCTTCCCGCGCCATCTTTCCCAGCATGTCGGTGGTTTCGTCATCACCCGGGAGAAAGTGCACGACGTTGTCCCGGTGCAGAACGCGAGGATGGACGATCGGACTGTCGTTGAATGGAATAAGGACGACTTGGAGGCGCTTGGCATTCTAAAAGTCGATATCCTTGGTCTTGGAATGCTCACCTGCCTGCAGAAGGCGTTTGATCTCCACCGCGCGCATTATCCCGGCGAGGAGTGCGTTTCACTTAAAACCCCGCCCCATAATGAGCGCGTATATGCGATGCTTCATCGGGCGGACTCGATCGGGGTTTTCCAGGTGGAAAGTCGGGCGCAGATGTCGATGTTGCCGCGGCTTCGGCCAGAGAAATTCTACGATCTTGTCATCGAAGTCGCGATTGTACGCCCGGGCCCGATCCAAGGCGGCATGGTTCATCCGTATCTGAAGCGGCGCGATCAGGAGCGGCGTGGGCAAAAGATCGATTATCCGCATAAGGATTTAATTCCGGTGCTTGAGCGGACCTTGGGCGTGCCGCTCTTTCAAGAGCAGGCCATGCAGATCGCTATTGTGGGAGCAGGTTTCAAACCAGCAGAGGCTGACAAACTTCGGCGCGCGATGGCGACATTCAAACGTGTCGGCAAAATCGACGAACTGAAAGACAAATTCATCAGCGGAATGATCGGCAAAGGCTACGACAAGAAATTTGCCGAGGCGTGCTTTTCGCAAATTGAAGGGTTTGGCGAATACGGATTTCCCGAAAGCCACGCGGCCAGCTTCGCAATTCTCGTCTACGCCTCTTCCTGGCTCAAGTGTTTCTATCCAGACGTTTTTGCCGCCGCTCTTCTCAATGCGCAGCCGATGGGCTTTTACGCGCCGGCGCAGATCGTCCGTGACGCCATCGATCATGGCGTCGATGTGCGGCCGATCGATGTGAATTGCTCTGATTGGGACAACACGTTGGAGGCAAATCCAAACCCGGCAGCCAAGCTTCATCCGCGGCATGCGACGATGGAGAAAGATATCAAGTCGACCCACGCACTGCGGCTTGGTTTTCGACAAGGCAGCGGCCTGCGTGAAGAAGCGCTTAGGCGCCTCGTCGCCAACCGCGGCAACGGCTATGACTCGGTGCGAAGCGTTTGGTTGAGGGGCGGGATCGATGTTTCAACTATCGAACGTCTCGCCGACATCGATGCTTTCCGCTCGCTCGGTCTCGATCGGCGCGACGCGTTGTGGGCCGCGCGCGGGTTGAACCGGGTTGGCGGGCAGGAAGATTTGCCGCTGTTCGAGTGCGCGACTGTGGACCGTACGCGCGAGCCGGACTTTGATCTGCCGTCGATGTGTTTGGGCGAGCATATCGTGGAGGATTATCGGACGATTGGCTTGTCGCTGAAGGCCCATCCAGTTTCCTTGCTGCGGGAGGAGCTTTCGTCGCGCCGCGTGATCAAGGCTGAGCAACTCACGCAGATACGCAATGGCGAACGGGTGCGCGTTTCGGGGCTTGTGCTGGTGCGCCAGCGTCCAGGCACGGCGTCCGGCGTTATCTTCATGACGCTGGAGGACGAAACAGGCATCGCCAACATCGTCGTGTGGCCGAAATTGTTCGAGCAATATCGGCGCGAGGTTTTGGGCGGCCGTTTGGTGGCGATCGATGGCCCGGTGCAGAGCGAAAGCGGCGTCATTCATGTGATCGCGGAGCGCGTGCATGATTACACGCCGCTCCTGGCGAAGCTATCAGCCCAAGGCGCAGAACTCGATCCGTCAGGCCCTACAGACGAACCGCGACGTGGCGGCGAAGGCGATGCACGCCAGCGGCATCCGCGCAATGTCCGCATCAATCTGGATGTGGCGAAGGCGGCGAATGTAATGCCGAAGGGGCGGAATTTTCATTGATCAGCGCCGCCGCAATCGTTGTGTCCTTTGTAAAACCGTTGTGCTTTTGTGGTGAGAAAAACCACGAAGGCACAAAGAAGCACAAAGGACACGGCGTGCGCTGAAGAGCGGTCAGTTTTGCCAGCGGGCGAAGATCGCTGTCGGCAACAGCTCGCTGCGTCCCTCATGCGGCAAGCACATTTCGCCCGCCTGCCACGCGCCGCCCTCGAACATTTGCTGCGCCGTCTGCGCCAGCGCCAAATACGAAAGCCGCACCGCATAGACGGTCGCGATCATGAAGCCCTTGGCGCTGGAGCGATCGTCCGGATCGGTGCGCAGCAGCGTTTGGCAAGCGCCGAGCAACTCAGGCAAATCCGTTTCAAGCCGCCACGTTTCGCCATCGGGGCCGCGACCGAACTTAGGCGGGTCGAGAATAATGCCGTCATAGCGGCGGCCGCGGCGGATTTCGCGCTTCACGAAACTAAGCGCGTCGTCGCAAATCCAGCGGATGGGCGCCTCGCCAAGGCCGGCGGCCTGCTGATTGTCTTTGGCAAAGCCAATCGCCTTCTTCGACGCATCGACATGGGTCACTTTCGCGCCCGCTTTTGCGCACACGAGCGATGCAAGACCGGTGTAGCCAAACAAATTGAGCACTTCCGGCTGCGGCCCGCGATGCGCTGTCA
>JADLHI010000144.1 GCA_020848895.1 Hyphomonadaceae bacterium | reverse complement strand
TCGGCATGCGTTCGGATCTCACCATCCGGCGTGCTGAGCTTGGGCGCGCACGTGCTGCCGAAGGCGCGGCTGGGCAGGCGCTTGCGAGTATTGATGCGCAATTCCGGCGCGAGGCGCTGGATGCGTTTAATGAAGCTGACGCCGCAGCGCGGCTTCGGCATGAAGAACTCACCATCGCTGAAGAGCGCAATCGCCGGACGACGCTGACCGCGCCTGCGAGTGGTACTGTCCAACAATTGCAGGTCCACACTGTGGGTGCGGTGCTGCGGCCCGCCGATCCGCTTCTGGTGATTGTGCCCGATGGCTCGACGCTTGTGGTCGACGCCATGGTCATGAACCGTGACGCGGGCTTTGTCCGTGAAGGCCAAGAGGTTCGGGTGAAATTGGAGGCGTTTCCGTTCACCCGTTATGGCGTTGTGCAGGGGCGCCTGACGGTCCTCTCCCATGACGCCATCCAGGACGAAAATCTCGGACTTGTGTTTCCCGCCCGCGTTGAGTTGCAGCAATTCTCGATTAACGTGAACGGATACGCGACGCCGCTCACTGCGGGACTTGCTGCAACCGCAGAAATAAAAACCGGCCGGCGCCGCATCATCGAATTTCTCCTCTCGCCTCTGCAGCGGCGAGTGGAGGAAGCAGGGAGAGAGCGATGATCGGAGCAACCACAACCCGTTGTCTGGCGTACGGCGTGTTCATGTCGCGTTGGCTGCAGACAACCGCGTCGTTCAGCAGGGCGAAAAACAGGCTTTGCATGCAGTCGCTCGTGGCCTGCGCGCTTGCGTTATCATTGTTGGCAGCGTGCAGCGGCAAGCCCCAACTCACGATCGATGCCGTCTGCGGTGCACCTGCGCCATCCGCGCGGTACTTTGAATGGATGCATTCACGTCCCAGAGGTGCTGGCGTCTCGGATATCGCGTTGCAATCACGCGAGATTGATCTGAATGCGGCGCGATCGTGGTATTCACATGAACAACTTGATTGCTTTGCCGGGCGCGGTGATCAACTGGCCATTCTCGTCGTTGCGAGCGATCTGCATTCGAATGGCGAGGACGCGCGGGCCGAAGCGTTGTTGCGGCAGACACTGCCGCCAGTCGGCACGCCATTGGAGACCGGCTCCAATTGCTGGGACTCACACCTTCCCACGTTTCTGACTTGCGACGCCGGCCTGCCTGAAAACTGGCTCTTGCTCGGAGATATGATCTTAGCGCGCGCACGTTCGATGAGCGATATCGAAGAGGCCGAGGCCGCTTTCCAGCGCGCGCATGATCTCGACCCAGGGTTAAACGAAATCTATGGGCGCCTCCACCAGGTGGCGCAAAGACGCGGCGAATGGAGGGATACTCAATGACCGACTGGACGCTGATCGCGAGAGGCCATGGTCAGTACGAAGTCGTCGCGCCAGCGACTGCGACCGCCCCGGTGATCATTTTACATGTCGGCCCCAGCATCAATCAGACGGAGCTGCTGCAGATTGCTCAGGCGATTCAGTTCTCCTACGAAAATCGCCCAAACCTGCGCGCTAATATGCAACTCGCGGCGCAACGGGGCCTCACAATAGGGATGTATGTTTCGGAGGCGCCGTTTGCGGATGGCTTTTTCTTTGCGGGAGAACTCGGCGCGACGGATTGGCCATTCTTGTTGTGGGGCGGAAAAGCGGGACACACACTCTTTTTCAATCTTCCATCTTGTACGAGAGAACAAAACGTGTACGATGCCCGTGAGGGAGGAGCTTGGCATGCCGCGCATGGCTCGGGTCGTCGCAGTGGGAACTCCTCACCATGTCACTCAGCGCGGCAACCGCCGCCAGCAGACGTTCTTCAGCGACGCCGATTACCTCCGCTATCTGCAGCTGGCGGCGGAATGGTGCGCGAAGGCTGAGGTCGAGTGCTGGGGCTATTGTCTCATGCCCAATCACGTGCATCTCATCCTGACGCCGAAGACCGAAGCCGGCTTACGAGAGGCTTTGACATCGCTGCACGTGCGCTACACGCGCGAAGTCAACCGGCGGGAACGTTGGACCGGCTATCTCTGGCAGGGGCGGTTTGCGTCGTTTCCGATGGACGATGCGTATTTTGTTCAAGCGAGCCGTTATGTCGGGCTCAATCCGGTGCGCGCGCGATTGGTGGGGCGGGCGGAAGAATGGCCGTGGTCGAGCGTGAACGCGCATTTGCGCGGGCTCGACGATGCGCTGGTGCGTACCGGCCCGCTCGCGCGCTTCGTGCGTAGCGATATGGCGAAGTTCTTTGCGGCGGATGTGACGCACGAAGCCCGCGAAAAGTTGCGCCGCGCTTCTGCGACAGGACGCCCGCTCGGCGGCGCCGAATGGCTAAAGGCGCTGGAGAAAGCGAGCGGTCGGGTCTTGAGCGAGCCGCAGCGCGGGCGGCCGGCGCTGCATTAGCTGGCCCTGGCCCCAGGGGACACACACTCATTTCGCATGCTCAGAAGTCCAAAAGCACGCGTTGCGAAATGAGTGTGTGTCCCCACTAGAACGTGCCGCTGAGTTGTAGGATGAACCAGGGGGCTTGGGCGAATTCGCGTTGGCGATAGTCGCGCGAAGTGTTGATGCCGTTGCGGCCGAGATTGCTCACCGGCCCGGGCGGGTCCTCGTTGAAGAAGCGCCGGTCGCGATAGACCGTGCCGTCGAAGAGGTTGGCGGCGATCGCGGTGAGCTTCATGCCGTGCGGCAGCGCCGTGGTTTCAAACGTGAGGTCCACCCAAGGGCCCTCTTCGCTGGTGTCGATCTCGTTGAAGCGATAGGCCTGGATCTCGCCTTCCTTGTAGATGCTGAGGTTCCAGGCAAAGCGTAGGT
>JADLHI010000143.1 GCA_020848895.1 Hyphomonadaceae bacterium | reverse complement strand
TCTTCAAGCTGCGGTACCGCGCCAGGCGACAGCGCCGTCCCACGATACGTGCGCCCTGTCAGATAAGCGACGCGCGCCACCTACGAGCGCCGCGCCGCAGCCTCAGCCGCGCACTGATCCAAACTCGGCGCCGCGGCGCCGCTATGACGCGCGCTCGGATGCGCTTCCTGCAGGCGCATGGCGTTGTGGCTATCGGCAGCGAACAACAACAGCAGCGCGCACGTCTCGTACCGATACGTCACAGCCGCACCGGCGCCTTCGCGGCGCACAATGTCCGCCGCGCCGAACAGGCGTTCGATATCCTGCAACGACGGCGCTTGGCCGCCGCCAGCGGAACGCAAAGCTTGCGCCTGCCGCGAGGACGCCGCTGACGCCGTCGTCACCGCCGGCGCCGTTGAATGGGCGGCGGGCGCCGTCGGTGCAGCGGTGGCGCAGGCAGAGAGCAGCAGCAAAGCCGCCAGGGAGGCTGTGAATCGCATGCGCGCGAATGTGCCGCCGCCCGCGCCCTCCCGCAATGCTTGCCACGCCCCACCCGCGCGCTTAAACGCCACAAATCCAGGGATTATTTCATGACCAGCTCGAGCTACGATGTCGTCGCCGTCGGCAACGCCATCATTGACGTTTTGAAATCCGTTTCGGACGGGTTCCTCGCCGAAGAAGGCATCGCCAAAGGCGCCATGACGCTTATCGACGAAGCGCGCGCCGAGCATCTGACCGCGCGCCTCGCCGATCCGGTGGTCGCCGCGGGCGGTTCGGCCGCCAACACCGTCACCGGCATCGCGAGCTTCGGCGGCAAAGCCGCCTATATCGGCAAGGTCGCCGACGACGCGCTGGGCGCGCGTTTCACCAAGGAATTCCGCGCTGCCGGCGTCACCTTCAACACGCCGCCGCGTCCGGGCACACCCAGCACGGCGCGCTCGCTCATCGTCGTGACCTCGGACGGCCAGCGCTCGATGAACACCTATCTTGGCGCCTCCACCCTGCTCGGCGCCGAAGACATCGACGCCGATCTCATCCGCTCCGGCGAAACGCTTTTCCTCGAAGGCTATCTGTTCGACCGTAACGAGGCGAAGGCCGCCTTCGTGCGCGCCGCTGAAATTGCGCAAGCCGCGGGACGCAAGGTTTCGCTGACGCTCTCCGACACCTTCTGCGTCGATCGCCATCGCGACAGTTTCCGCCAATTGGTGAGCGGCCACGTCGACATTCTGTTCTGCAACGAGTCCGAAATCCTCGCTTTGTATGAAAGCAACGATCTCGGAGACGCGCTCGCGCAAGCCCGTAAGGTCTGCCCTCTTGTCGCCGTGACACGCTCCGAACACGGCTCTCTCATCGCTTCGGCGAACGAAACCGTCGAAGTCAAAGCGTTCCCTGTCTCAAAGGTCGTCGACTCAACCGGCGCCGGCGATCAGTATGCGGCCGGGTTCCTCTTCGGCTACGCGCGGAAAAAATCGCTCGCCGAATGCGGCGCTCTGGCCTCGCTTGCGGCAGCGGAAGTGATTTCGCACATGGGGCCGCGCCCCGAAGTCAGCCTTCGCGAGCTGGCGCAAAAGAACGGCGTCAACGCCTAGAGAATGAAGCGGCTCAAGTCGGCATTCTTCGCGAGATTGCCGACATTGCCGCGCACATAGTCTGCATCGATGCGCACCGTTTCGCCGCTGCGATCGGGCGCGGAATAGCTGATTTCATCAAGCAAACGCTCCATCACCGTCTGCAGGCGGCGTGCGCCGATATTCTCGACGGTGCTATTCACATCCGCCGCGATGCTGGCGACAGCCTCGACCGCATCGTCCGTGATCTCAAGCGTTACGCCCTCCGTCTTCAAGAGCGCGATGTACTGCTTGACGAGACTGGCTTCAGGCTCCGTCAGAATGCGGCGGAAGTCCTCCCGCGTCAGCGCCTTCAGCTCAACGCGGATCGGCAACCGGCCTTGCAGCTCTGGCAACAAATCCGACGGCTTCGAAACATGAAACGCGCCCGAAGCCACGAACAGGATGTGATCCGTCTTCACCTGGCCGTGCTTGGTGGTCACGATCGTGCCTTCGATCAGCGGCAACAAATCGCGCTGCACGCCCTCGCGGCTCACGTCCCCGCCGCCGGCGCGCTCTGAGCGCGAGGCAATCTTGTCGATCTCGTCGATAAAGACGATGCCGTCCTCGGCGGTAAGCGCTAGCGCTTCTTTCACCAGCGTATCCTGATCGATCAGCTTGTCGCCCTCTTCGCGGATCAGCGGTTCGTGAGCTTCATCCACCGTCATGCGCACGCGCTTTGTGCGCTTGCCGAAGGCTTTTCCAAAAATGTCGCCGATATTGACGAGACCGACGCCCGGCTGGCCCGGGATATCGAGCCCGCCCATCGGGCTTGACGTGTCTTCAACGTCAATCTCAACGGCGGAAGCTCCAAGCTCATTGGCGCGCAGCCTCTTGCGGAAGGATTCGCGCGTCGAAGCGCTAGATCCCTGCCCCACGAGTGCATCGAGCACGCGCTCCTCCGCGGCCGCTTCCGCTCGCGCGCGCACTTCCCGGCGCCGGCGTTCACGCACGAGATTGAGCGAAACCTCGACGAGATCGCGAATAATCTGCTCAACGTCGCGGCCGACATAGCCGACTTCCGTGAACTTCGTCGCTTCGACCTTGAGAAATGGCGCGCCCGCGAGCTTTGCCAGCCTGCGCGCAATCTCCGTTTTCCCGACGCCCGTCGGGCCAATCATCAGAATATTCTTTGGCGTCACCTCTTCGCGAAGATCTTCCGGCAATTGCTTTCGCCGCCAGCGATTGCGCAGCGCGATGGCTACGGCGCGTTTCGCGTCATTTTGGCCGACGATATAGCGATCCAGTTCAGAGACGATTTCACGAGGCGAAAAATGGGTCATGGCGCGCTTGATTTAAGGGTGGAGAAGCAGCCCGTGAAGTGCGGCCGCTTAGCCGTCCAGCTTTTCGACGGTGAGCTTGCCGTTAGTATAGACGCAAATCTCGGCTGCGATTTTCATCGCCTCGCGCGCGATCGCTTCGGGATCGCCGACATGATCATAGAGCGCACGCGCGGCCGCCAGAGCGTAATTGCCGCCGGACCCAACAGCCACCACCTGATGTTCCGGCTCCAGCACATCGCCGGCGCCGGTGAGCAGAAGCGTCTCGTCCTTGTCCGCAACGATCAACATGGCGTCGAGACGCCGCAGCGCGCGATCCGTGCGCCAATCCTTCGCCAGCTCCACGCACGCACGCGCCAGCTGCTTCGGGAAGCGCTCAAGCTTTTGTTCGAGGCGCTCGAACAGCGCAAACGCGTCCGCCGTCGCGCCAGCAAAGCCAACGATCACCGCGCCATCCGCAAGCCGGCGCACCTTACGCGCATTGCCCTTGAGGATTGTCGGGCCGGCCGAGACCTGGCCGTCGCCAGCGATCACGACTTTGCCGTTCTTGCGCACGCACACGATGGTCGTGCCGTGCCAGTCTGGTTGATCTGTCATGGCCTTGATGTGGCGGAGCGCGCGCCGGCGTTCAAGCGGCGTCTTCGGCTGCGACGTCATCGCCGTCCTGTCGGCGCAGCAACTCGGCGAACTCAGGCGCCGAAACCGCCGCGCCGAAAAGGAAGCCTTGGATCCAATGGCAGCCGCGCGCCGCCATAAACTCCATATCCTCGCGCCGCTCGATGCCTTCAGCCACCACTTCCATGTTCAGCGTGCGCGCAAACGCCAGAATGATCTCGACGATCTCCGCCGACCGCGGTTCGCCGCGCTCCAGGGCGCGGACGAATTGCTGATCGATCTTGATGACGTCAAACGGCAGCTTGGTGAGCGAGGCAAGGCTAGAATGCCCGCAACCGAAATCGTCGATGGCGAGGCGCACGCCTGCATCGCGCAACGGCTTGATGATGCGCAGAGCGCGGTCCGGATCGGCCATGATCACCGACTCAGTGATTTCAAGCTCCAGATTTTCCGGCGCGAGACCCGCGTGCGCGACGACACGCAACACGTTGTCGGCAAAGCGGTCGCTGCGGAATTGGAGCGCCGATACGTTCACGGCCACCTTCGTCGGCTGCCCTGCCCGCGCCCATGACGCCGCCTTCCAGCACGCTTCGCGCATGATCGCGTCCGAGAGAGCGCCGATCAGGCCGCTCTCTTCGGCGACAGGAATGAACCGGCCGGGGCTGATGATCGTGCGATCCGGCCGGATCCAGCGCGCCAGCGCTTCGCAGGCTTCGATGCGGCCGGTGCGCAAATTGATCTTCGGCTGGAAATAGGCGCGAAACTCGTTGCGCTCCAGGGCGCCGCGCATTTCGCGTTCGAGCGTCAAGCGTGCAACGGCTTCGCGATCGAGCGACTGAGTATAAATCTTGACGCGCGCGGGCGCCGTGTGCGCCGCGGCCATTGCCATGCGGG